>CAMCVY010000104.1 GCA_945881995.1 Bifidobacterium breve
GTGACAGCGCTTGGTGCACTGTGCGCTGCCAACCCGGAAGGGAACTTCGTGTGGCTGCCGCTGGGTGAGCGCTCTGCTGAGTTTGCGAATCAATGCCAGGAGCAGGCTTTGTCAGTTCGACTCTTTATGGGCGTAGGCGTGCGAGTCACCATTGCTGAGCCGCAGGCCACTGATCGATTGATCGCTATCGCTCAGGGGTTTTAGAGATGTCCACGCCGGCTTATGAAGGGGCCGTACCCAGCCCCTGGGGCCCTACCCTTCACTCGTGAGTGTGACGTCTTTGCCCCAAGCCTGGGAACAGGTATGGCGGGCTGCACCAGAAGCGGTTGTGCTGATCGATAGATCGGGACAGACGCATTCAGCACAACAGGTAATGGATGAAAGCGCGCAGCGCGCAGCCTCACTGGCAGCTAGCGGTGTGCGAACAGGGTCAACCGTGTTGATGTCGTGCTCACCCAGTGTTGATTTGATCTTGACCTACATCGCACTCATGCGTTTAGGGGTGACTATCGTGCCGGCTAACACCGGGTACACCGATCGCGAACTGGAATACATCGTTGATGATGCCAAGCCGGTGGCCGCTGTCGTTGATGAACCAGCCAAGCTCCGGTGGCTTGAGCGCCACGGTGTCGAGATGGTGATCGGGCCTGCTCTTGACCTTCCGCAGGCTCCGATCACCGGCGACCTACCTACGGTTGACCCCACCTCCGCGGCCTTTATTGCCTATACCTCTGGAACCACGGGTGCACCAAAAGGTGCGGTGTTGACCCATGCCAATTTGTTAGCCGGTTCACAGAGCCTGAAGCAGGTGTGGCAGTGGACAGCATCCGATCGATTGGTCTTGGTGTTGCCCCTGTTTCACATGCACGGCTTGGGTATTTGTCTCAATACCTTGTTGTTAGCAGGCAGCAGTGCGGTAGTCCTGGAGAAGTTCACCGTCGATGGGGTCTTCGATGCGATCGCTGAATTTAGCGCCACGATGTTTTCTGGCGTGCCGACGATGTATTCGCGCATCGCTGCCTCTGATCGAGTCACCGAATTGGCATCCCTGCGCTTGGTCTTGAGTGGTTCTGCTCCATTGCCACTTTCGGTGTGGAATCGCATCGCTAAACGCAGCGGGGTTCAGATCCTTGAACGTTATGGGATGACGGAAACGGTGGTCTTAACATCAAACCCAGTTGATGGGATACGCAAAGCGGGAACTGTCGGTCGACCTATTCCGGGAGTTGAGCTGCGATTGGGTGATGGCGATGCAGTCGAAGTGCGTGGCGCCAATGTCTTTAGTGGCTACCTCGATCGCCCGCACGCGACCGAGGCCGCCTTTACTGCGGATGGGTGGTTTCGCACCGGTGATGTCGGTTCACTCGATGAGGATGGCTACCTCAGTTTGGTTGGGCGAACAAGCGAATTGATCATCTCGGGTGGCTTCAATGTGTATCCACGTGAACTAGAAGACGTGTTGCGCGAGCATCCGTTAGTCATAGATATCGCGGTTGTCGGAACCCCGGATGAGGAATGGGGCGAGCTCGTTACCGGGTATGTCGTTCTGGATGAATCCGCCTCTGCCTATTCCTCGTGGCGAGACACCTTGATGGCGCACGCCTCTGAGCGGTTAGCACCCTTCAAGATTCCGCGTCTGTGGCACCGCTTGCCGGAATTGCCACGCAACGCCATGGGCAAGGTCGTGCGCTCGGAGCTCACACCCCCGTAAGGCTCTACATTGGTGACATGAGCGTTCGGGTCGGCCTGCTGCAGTTGCGCGTAGATGACAGCGAAACAGTGGCTGATCGCAAGACCCGAGTCATGGAATTGGTTTCCGCGGTGTTATCAGGTCAAGCAAGTGGCCTGGCTCGTGTGGGGGATGTCGGCGCGACGCAATCACTTGATGTCTTGGTCTTACCTGAGCTCTGGACTGTTGGCGCGCATAACAGCGCGATGATGCTGGCTCATCCCGAGCCCCTTGATGGGGAGCTGGTTGCCGGTCTTTGTGCGCTTGCACGTTCATCACACACGTGGATCTATGCGGGGTCTTTCCCCGAAGTAGATGGTTCGCAACGGTTCAATACAACCGTTGTCATTAATGACGAAGGCGTTGTTGTTGGTAGGTATCGCAAGATCCACTTGTTTGGGTTTGATTCCGGTGAGGCTGCTGTTCTGACTCCAGGACCGGAACTTGTGGTGATTGATTCCCCACTGGGAGCAACAGGTTCAGCAACGTGTTATGACCTGCGCTTCCCGGAGCTCTTCCGAGGGCTCCTCGAGCGCGGCGCTGAATCCTTTGTCATCCCGTCGGGCTGGCCCACAGCACGCATTGAGCACTGGCGCACACTCTTGACGGCCCGAGCCATTGAAAACTTGGCATGGACTTTTGGATGCAATCAAGTCGGTGACCAGGCGGGGGTGGAATTGGGCGGCGCCTCGTTGGTGGTTGATCCTTGGGGACAGGTCATCGCTGAAGCCCCCACGGATGAAGAATGTCTAGTGTTGGTTGATGTTGATCTTTCGCTGGTGACGCGCTCCCGAGATGCGTTCCCCGCTCTTAAAGATAGAAAACTGTAAATCGCCCACCCATCAAGGAGTTGTCGCTATGCGTCGTGTTGTTGCTGTGCTGTTCGTGGCAAGCGTGGGAATCGCTGCTCTTGCAGGATGCGGAACGACAAAGGTTGCTTCGTCGCCGCAAAACACCACCGCGCCCTTGGATAAGAGGATCGCGGGTTCGGTGCCAGATCGCTACCGGGACCAACCTTTGATTATTGCTACCGATGCATCCTTGGCGCCGATGGAATTAGTGGCTGGGAAAAAGAAGTCCATCGTTGGCGCCGATATTGACATAGTCAACGCGCTTGCTTCCACAATGGGGCTGAAGGTCATTATCCAAAATGTGGACTTCAACAAGATTGTCAGTGGCGTGGATTCGGGCGCTTATGACCTAGGTGTCTCGAGCATTACTGATACTCGCGCCCGCGAAGCGAAAATTGACTTCGTGACGTACTTCCAGGCCGGCAGTTCGTATTACGTGCGAAAAGGGGCAGCGAAGGTTGCTCAACCAGACGACCTTTGCGGCCAACGAGTGGCTGTTCAAGAAGGAACGATTCTTGAAACTCTTGCGGTAAAGCAAAAGCCGCTGTGCGACAAGGCGGAACCGTTGACCATCGTCCGGTTTCCGCAACAAACTGAAGCAACCCAAGCGGTGATCGGTAAAAAAGCAGATGTCACCCTCTCGGATACTCCCATTGCTTCGTGGGCAGTGCGCAATTCCAAAGGCAAACTGGTGCTCTCGGGTGAGCCGTTTAGCGTGGCCCCGTACGGAATTGCCGTCGCAAAGGGAAGCGGGCTGACCGAACCATTGCAAAAGGCAGTCAACAAGATCATCGCTAATGGCGTCTACGACAACATCTTGTTGAAGTGGGGCTTACAGACCGGGGCAGTGAGGAAATCCCTCGTCAACGCAGCAATTAACTAGACCAAGAAAAACGGAACCGCCCACGGGACATCCCGCGGGCGGTTCCGTTTCACTTCTCAGGCAGCGGTTGGACGACCAATGGGTCCTTGGTAGCTAGCCGAACCTACGCCCAGGATGAGCATGAAGATCCAGGTAAGCAGGATCAGACCAATGCCAAAACCTGCTTGCTTTCCAAAGACTGTCGCCAAGTCCAAGTAAATGATGATGATGAAAATCAGGTTGACAAACGGGATGAGCAGCAAAACGATCCACCACACGGGTCGACCGACAATTTGCAGCAACACGATGGTGTTCCAGATGGGGACAAATGCTGCCACGGCCGACTTGTCGGCCTTTTTGAAGATCAGTGACAGGGGAATGCAGCTAACGATGTAGGCCAAAACGACCCATATGAAGACTGCACCACTCTGGCCAGTGTCGGATGAAGCGGCAAGAATCTGAGACATAGATGATCCTTCAGTTTGTCGGATTGCAACATCCTGATCATCCCTCTACTTGTGTAGACGGCTCATCTCGCCACGCCACCGTGGGGTCTAGTGAATCTGCGGGCTAGGCGCTAGTAGCCCGCTGTTGGCGTCTGCGAGAGCACTGCTGGCATCGCGATCGAAGGATTTCCTAGCAGCGAAGATCAGGACTGCGCCAATGCTGAATGGAAGGATGAGAGAGGCAATGCCAAATGAAATTCCCTGTTTCAGGGCTTCGGTGGTTTCCTGCCCGCTGAATGAAGTGTTGATTACGAGTTGCGATATGGCGAAGACAAGAAGAGCCCCGGTGGAAGAACCGATGGTAATAAGGAACTGGGCAATACCAAATCCGCTACCTCGTTTTGAAGCCGGAAGCACATCGCTGGTGGATGCCCCAATATTTGCAAGAGCGGTGATGTTGAAGGCGTTAATGAAGACAAAGAGCACAATTTTTGGCAGAAGACCAGGAGTAATCACAAAGAGGACCAAGCAAAGTGCCGACAGAGCAAGACTTGATGCGGCTATCGTGACTCTTCCGCCAGGGTTCTTCCGTGCGACGCGGTCACCAATGATTGAGCCAATGATACTTCCGAGAATGAGGCCTAAGCTTCCAACGGGTCCAGTCAGCAACGTTGCTTCTTTCGCCCCGAGGTCGTTGATGCGTTCAAAATAAATCGTGACGGTGGAGAACAGTCCCGAGAAACCCGCGAACAAAAGCATTTGTCCCAAAATGATGTAGCGCAAGGTGCGAATGCTCAGAACTTGCTTGATTCGGCCAAGCATGGAAAGTTCGACTGAATCCTCGCCCATCGCCTGCTCTACGTTGATCGGCAACCCGGGGTCTGCGGGATCAAATGCAGCTGTTTTATCCAGGGATATGGGCTTTGCGCTTGCGTCAACAACGATCGATGAGTTGGACGGCCCGCTTACTGTGCTCGAAGTGGCTGCACTGGCCGGCGCACCGTTGTTCGTAGGCGAGCTCGTGAAGCCTTCATTGGCTGCTTCTGCCAACTGAGAGATCTCATCTGCAAGCCCTCGTTTGGGTTCGCGGACCACAAAGCGGACGGTTATAGCAAGAATCAGAGCAGGAACACCCATGACCAGGAATGCTGTGCGCCAACCGTAGGACTGGGAAATCACACCACCGATGACCAAGCCCAGCGGCAATCCAAAGTATTCCATTGCACGCAAGATCGCGAAGGCTCGACTGCGAACAGCCGTTGGATAGAGGTCTCCTGCTAAGGATGCTGAGGCTGGGATTGTGAGCGGAGTGGCGGTACCTAGGAGTAGCCGGGCTAGAAAGAACAAGGCGAATGTTGGTGCGAGTGCTGAGCCAAACGAGAGTAATGACCAGATGCCGATGACGATGGACAGGATCCACGTGCGATTGCGAGTGTCTGCGAACTTTCCAGCCGGCACGACCAAGAGAAGCGCGGCGATTGACGGAGCAGACAGAAGAATGCCCGTCTGTAGTTCATTGATTCCAAACTCGTCCTTGAGTGCGCTGAGTGAACCAGCCAAAACTGTGTTTTCCGCACGGTCTACGAGCCCAACTCCACCCAGCATGATGGCGCTCGTCCATCCGAACGGAGCCGCCTTCTTGAGGTTGATCCGTCGTGGACCTCTGCCAGGGAAGGCCTCCATCTCGACCTCAAAGTCACTGACCATGGTTGCCCCAACTGATTCGGGCGCGAGCTGACTCATTGATCCTCCAAGGGTGGACAGTAAGGCTATCTAAGTAAACACCGGTGAGATGGCTTTTGCCTGTTACTAGGTCGGCGCGCGCTCACCGAAACGCAAATGACCCCTCGCTGAGGGGCCATTCACGTATCCGAGCGGGTGACGAGATCCGTCGCATCACGAGGTGATGCTCCTCCCGATTCTCGACTGCGCTGCCCTACGCAAATGACCCCTCGCTGAGGGGCCATTCACGTATCCGAGCGGGTGACGAGAATCGAACTCGCGTATTCAGCTTGGGAAGCTGATGTTCTGCCACTGAACTACACCCGCATGGCACTACAGGGTAGTGGTGTCTGGCGGCGGGGCTAGAAAG
>CAMCVY010000105.1 GCA_945881995.1 Bifidobacterium breve
AGCCAACGCTCGCGTGACGGCTTGGGTTTGCAATTCAAGAATGGACTTGTTCGTCACACCAAGATCACACTCAACCACCCCAACGATGACTGCGCGACGACCCTGGTCCTCACTCATGAGCGAACCAACACCGTGGCGCTGCACGGGCCGGCGGCAACGCGAGCGTTTTCCCCCACGACACCAACCTCGGAAGCAACCGTGATCAACGTTCCATCAGGGGTTTGCTCCACAGCGGTCACACTCGCAGTGCATTCAATGGTTTCACCAGCGAAAACCAAGTTCTTGAACCGGAAATCCAACGCGGTCACGAAAGCCTTAGGTCCAAGCCAGTCTTGTAATTGCTGAACTAGGTACGCACCAAAGATTTGACCATCAACAACCGGCTTAGGGATCTTCTTTTGCGCCAAGTACTCGCCGTCGTAGTGCAGTTTGTGCCAGTCCCACGTCGAACCGGCGTAAGCGATCATGTCGGTCAGCTCAATGGTCTTGGTCAATGCGGGGACGACGGTGCCCACGGTGATCTCACTCATGCGGCACCACCCATCGACGTCCAGATCAACGATTCAGTATTGGTGGCCAGCACTTCACCGCGTTGATTGGTGTACGTGGCGCTGGAAGTGACGATCAACATGTCCGTGCCCTTGGATGTGGTGCGCTCAGTGGCGTCCACGATTTCCCACGTGGCGGTCACGATGTCATCGGGGTGAATGGCCTTGTTAAAGGTGTAGGAGTTGCCGCCGCGCACTAGACGCGTGTTCGGCAATTCAATCCCCCAACCGTGACCCATGTACCCCTCGGCGTTGCGCGAGCCGGTCATGTATTGATTGGTCTCGGTGATCCATGTCGGTGGCGCGATCACATCCGAGTATCCAGCTGCCTGCGCGGCTGAAGCGTCCAAATACAGCGGGTTCGCATCGCCAACAGCCAAGGCGTAGTAGCGAATCGATGCGCGGCCCACGGGTTCGGGCGCTGTGTACACAGCCTGTTCCCCGATCCGAGCCCGCAATTCATCCGTGAGCAATCCCATGGCTTTAGTGTGCCGTATCTGCAGGCGTTGCCCCGCGAAGATCGGCCGTGGGAACGACTTCAAGTAAGAATTCATCGCGCAACAAGCCACCACACACGATGCCCGTTGAGGCTGGGTAGGGCTCACGCAACAATTCGCGTCGCACATCGGCCACCGCGCGGTAATCGCCCAAACCATCCGGACACACATACTCAACCGTGGTCAACAACGCCTCAGGTCCCACACCAGCAGCGGCCATGGTCTGCAAAATAGACGTGTAGGTGTAGTCAGCTTGAGCACGCAAGTCGCCAGGGAACAACGATTCCTGCGTATCGGGATCCAACGCAGCAAAGCCGGACATGTACAACGTGTTACCGGCCTTAACTCCCGGGTTGTACGTCAACGTGTTGTAACGCTCCCAACCAGGGTTGACCGCTTCGAGCGGATGAATCGACGCGATCGCATCAATGGCACACAGCACACCAGGTGCGTGCAACTCACTCATCAAAATTCCCGCAGCACCGGGATAGACCGGGCCGAGCAAGTCTTTACGCGGGCGACCAATCTTGGGGTAACGCTCGCGAGTGGCCGGTGTGGAGTAATCAATGGTTTGTACCAAGTTGCTCAACGACAAACCAGCCTGCTCCAGCAACTCCCCGGCGCGCTCCAGGCAGTAGAAATACTGCCCCACGATGTCGCCTTCGGCCACAATCTCGCCATTGGCATCAATGGGAAGCAAAGTCGGCAAGAACACCGAGCCGTCGTGACCGGTGCGAATGGTGTTACGGCGCCAGGTGTCGTCATCACCAGTGAGCAAAGCGTTGCCACCATTGGGCTCGGCTTCAACTTCAACTTCAATGAAAGCTTGGCGGCGAACCAAACGGTCCACGATCACCGTCACCACGGTGGGTTGGTGGTCGCCAAAGATCTTCTTGCGCACTTCCTGGGCTTCGTTGTAATACGGCAAGCCCGCGATTGAGATGTTTTCCACCACTCGAGTGACATCGGAAAAACTCTTACCAGCGGCAGCCAAGATCGCCTCTTGCTTGGCGTAAGCGGTCATCGCTTGCTCGCCCATGCCGCCTTTGATGCCGGCCTTGCCTAATGCGGGATCAAAAGCCGAACCGGAGTGCCCAGAGTTGATGACCGAATCACCATCGACGAGTCCGAGGGAAAAGGTGTAGCCCTTGTAGTCATACCAAGGAAACGATGCCGGCTCAATTGCGCGAAAACTCATGGGACTGTTCTTCTCCGGTTCTACTTTTTAGGCGTGAACTAACTCGGCTACTAACTGATGGATCGCGATCAAGTCTTTTTCGGCGGCCAAATTCAAAACGCGCTGCGCTAATTGCTCGGCTTGTGGAGATTGTCCCCCACAGTTGCCATAAAACTTGGTCAATAACTGCTCATCGGACAGCGGGCGATCGGGTCCACCCAAACTGCGCTCAATTTCGCCCACAATCACGGTGCCATCGGTCAAGGTGACCTCGACTTTGCCCGGTGCATCGGCGGCCACACCGGTCGCGGGCGTGACGATGGAGTTGACCCGAGCCGATACCTCTGCCACCGCTGGTCGCTTGATCGAATCAAGGTCATAAGTGTCCACACTGATGTCACCATCGACGATTAAAGCGGCCACCGACCACGGCAACGAGAACTTCGCGTCATAGGAGGTGCGCGGCCGGACCTTCACATCAGCTGGTTCACATACCGTCGGTGCACTATCGGGGTGAACGTACGCATTAATCGATTGCACGGCGTCGGCCGATGGGATTTGGTCCAGCACCATGCGCAACGCATCCAAGGTCACGTGCATCAATTGGCACGAGGGGTAGGGCTTGATCGTGATGCGGATGACTTCCCAGCGCGAACCCAGTTCGCCCGTGACTGCGGTCAGGTCTGCATCGCGCGCACTGAGCGCATTAAAGATTCCGTGCGGACCTTCGAGCACTGTCGATGGTCCGGTTGCGCCTTCGGCAGCCAAGCGAGCGGCCAGGATTCCGTTCATTGATGCACCACCGGGGTGCAACTGCTTCGTCGATGCACCGGTAGTCAAAAACTCCAGCAATCCACCGGCGCTACTGCCGGCAATTCCCAAGGCATTGGTCGCAGTTTCCAGGTTTTGACCCGTCAACTTGGCCGTGATCGCTGCGGAAGAGAACACACCGGCGACTTGGGTGGCGTGCAAACCCTGGGCATGAAAACCATGAGGGGTGGCCATTGCGATTCGGCACACCACTTCATAACCAAACACTGCAGCGGCCAACACATCGGCTCCCGATGCACGCACGCTTTGTCCCACCGCAAAAACTGCGGGCAAGACCACGGCGGTGGCATGTACTAAGCCGCCAGCGTGGGTGTCATCAAAGTCAATGCCGTGGACTAACGCGCCATCAGCCAACGCGGCAGCAGGTGCACTAATCGCATCGTCGTCGCCGAGCAGTTCGGCTTCGGCCGGACCACCCAAACCGCGCGCAACATTGACCGAAGCATCAGCAACACCGGTGCGACGAGCAACAATCGAGAGTCCCACCCCATCGAGCAAGTGACGGCACGCTGCATGTTGCACTTCAGCAGGCACATCACTAAGACCTAAAGGCAATCCCCAGGTCAACAGCTCTTCAGTGGCACTCATTAGGCCGGCTCGATGGCTTCTCTTGTGTCAAACCCAGGGTTGTCACCGAAAGCTCCGGCTTGCGCGAGCTTTTCAATCGTTTCGGCGTCGTAACCGAGCAGTTCACCGATCACTGCATCGCGGTGTTCGCCGCGACGAGGCGCCCGGTGGTAATCAGGATCAAAGTTGTTCATCCGCACCGGTGAAATCGTGTGCTTGACGGTTCCCAAGACTGGGTGCTCGTACTCCCCGATCAACCCGCGGGCCAACGTGTGGGCTTCAGCCAATCCCTGGGACATGGTGTTAACCGGTGAACACGGAATGCCCGCCGGCATCAACAGTTCCAGCCATTGCGCAACCGTCTTGGTGGCGACAACGTCGTCGAGCATCGGGATCAAGATGTTGCGGTTGTCCGCACGCGCAGCGAAATCGATGAAGCGTTCATCGGAGGCCCACTCAGGGTGGCCCACCACATCACACAACCGCTCCCAGAACTTTTGCTTCGCGCACCCAATGACAATCCATGCATCACTGGCTTGAAAAGCTTGGAACGGAACCAAGGACGGGTGTGCTGAGTGCGAGTGACGCTCGAGTTCGTACCCGCGGTTCAAGTGCCAGGTGGCTGGGTAATTCAACATCGTGATCGCCACGTCGTAGAGCGAGACATCACAATCGGTGCCCACGCAATCTCGGCGGGCCGCATGAACAGCCGCCAACAGCGTCAAAGCCGCAACGTATCCACCAGAGAAGTCCACCATCGACAAACCGGACTTGGTCGGGGGTCCGCCAGGCTCACCGGTGGCTTCCATCCAGCCAGCCAAGCCCTGCAAGATGTAGTCATAGCCAGGTTCTTTGACCCGCGGCCCGGTCATACCAAAGCCGGAGAGGGAAACACAGACGATCTGTTTGTTGATGTGCTTGAGGTCGTCGTAGGTGATCTTGAGCTTGGCCGGAACATCGCCGCGCAGGTTCGAATAGACCACATCAGAGACTTTGACCAAGTCTTCAAATACTGCGCGACCTTCAGCAGTATTCAAATCCAACGAGAGCGAACGCTTGTTGCGGTTGAATGTTTCGAAAAAGAGTGAGTCTTCGCCTTCGGCATATGGCGGCACGTAACGACCCACATCGCCCTTAGCCGCCGGGTCTTCGATCTTGATGACATCGGCGCCAAGGTCTGCCAAGTGCACAGTCCCCCATGGCCCAGCACCGTATTGTTCAACGGCGATGATGCGGATGTCTTCAAGCGGCTTCATTAGGGCCGTATCCCTCCTTTGAGATCAGCGACAACGCCGATCAACTGCTGCTGGGCAGCGCGAGTTTGTTCTGGTGCTAAACCGTGGGTGGGCGGCGAGAGCTTGACCGCATCCACAATCCCCTCGTAGGCCTTCAACGCATTGGCCACATCGTCTGCATTTCCACTGATAGTGAAAGCCGCAATCATCTCGTCGGGCACGAGCTCGCCTAGTTTTTGCGCCGTGACGCCACCTTCACGGAACTTGGTGGCGATGTCGGCCTGCTGGGCACCAAAACCATGGAATTCAAAGAAGTCCGCGTAAGTGCGCACGGTGGAATAAAAGCCCACGACGCCAGCGGCCAATCGTCGAGCCTTGGTTGCATCATCATCGACAGCAGCAAGGGCAGACACCACGAGCTCAATGTCTTCGCGCTTGCGTCCGGCGCGATCCAAACCTTCAGTGATCGCTGGCAAGACTTGGCCCTGCACAAAAGCCGGTGAACACAGTTCGTGCGAAATCCACCCATCAGCGATTTCACCGGCGGTGCGCACCATGACCGGGCCAACACCAGCGAGATAGATCGGAATCGAATCGCGTTCGCGGTGATAGGTGCGCTGGTAACCCTTGATCTTCATGTGTTCGTATTCGCCCTCGATGTCGATGGGCTCACCGGTGGAACACTGCTTGATGAATTCGCGAATGATGTTGACGCTTTCACGAATATGAGCAACGGGCTTGCCCCACTGCGCGTTGTACCAATCCTCGTTCACGCGCTGCACTCCTGTGCCCAGGCCGAGAATGAACCTGCCCTTGGACATTTCGTCCAGGTCCATGGCTTCAAGCGCGGTGATCATTGGTGCGCGCGTAAAAGCCAACGCGATCGCGGTTCCTACGCCAATAGTTGCGGTACCAGCGGCCATTGCCGCCGCGGTGATGGTGGCACTGCGGTGCATTTCTGGTGCCCACACCACATCGGCACCGGCTGCCTCGGCCTGTTGTGAAACCTCGACGATTTCCGCCAGCGATTCACCCCAGGGGGCAAACGTCAATCGCAAACTCGTGCCGCTCATGCG
>CAMCVY010000106.1 GCA_945881995.1 Bifidobacterium breve
GGGCACCGAACACCCCACCGGCTTCCTCGTCGGCGGTGAAGGCCAGCACCACATCACGTGCGGGCTTTTCGCCCCGTGCCTTCAGCCGTTCGAGGCTGGCCAAAATGATGGCGTCCATGTCGAGCATGTCCACGGCACCTCGGCCCCACAGGTAGTCATCACGCACGTCCCCCGCGAAGGGATCTACACTCCAGTCCGGCGCATGCGCTGGAACAACATCGAGGTGTCCGTGGACTAGAAGCGGTGGTCGGCTGCGGTCCTGACCTTCAATGGTTGCTAGAACGTTGGCCCGCGTCGGAGCCGACTCAACGATCCGCGGTGAAGCTCCAACACCATCCAGCACGGTAGCGACAAACTCTGCGGCAGAACGCTCGCCAGGTCCGGTCCCATCGCCGGGATTGACCGATCCGAACCTGATCAATTGTTGACACAGTGCAACCACTCGCTCGCTGGACGGATCAGTCGAGGCCGGTTCGGACACAGAAGTGGTCATGTCCCTATCTTGCCGGTTCTTCTACGCCGAACGCGCGTGCAACGTGCAAATGCCCATTTGATAACCTCGCGGTGCGCTGTTCCCCAATAGCGCCCATCGTCCGGGTGGCGGAATTGGCAGACGCGCTAGCTTGAGGTGCTAGTGCCCTCACGGGCATGGGGGTTCAAGTCCCCCCTCGGACACCACGATCGTCAGACATAACAGTTTTCAGAAACAAAAAGCCTGGCAACGGATGCATACTTCCGCGACCAGGCCTTTTGCATAAACCCTGTCCTACTTCAGATCAAAACGATCTGCTTCCATCACCTTGACCCACGCAGCGACAAAGTCATTCACGAACTTTCCGCTGGCATCGGACTGTGCATAGATCTCCGCAATGGCCCGCAACTGTGAATTTGAAGCAAAGACCAAGTCTGCACGACTGCCCGTCCACTTCAACGACCCAGAAGCTCGGTCTGTTCCTTCGAAGGACTGTTCGTCCGTCGATGTTGCTTTCCATGCGGTTGCCAAGTCCAGCAAATTGACGAAGAAGTCATTGGTCAGCGACTCAGGACGAGCAGTCAAAACGCCAGCCTGGTTGCCTCCACTGTTGGCTCCGAGGACTCGAAGCCCACCCACCAATGCGGTGAGCTCTGGAGCGCTCAAGCCAAGCAATGCCGCCCGATCCACCAGTTTGAATTCAGCACCACGCGGATCTGACGCGTTGTCAAAGTTACGGAAGCCGTCTGATGTGGGTTCGAGCACTGCAAACGAGTCAACATCGGTTTGCTCTTGCGTTGCGTCCGTTCGCCCTGGCGTAAAGGGAACGGTCACCGACTGGCCAGCAGCCTGCGCCGCCTTCTCGATGGCTGCTCCACCGGCAAGAACGATCACATCAGCGAGCGACACCTGCTGTGAGCTTGAGCTATTGAACTCCTCTTGAATGCCGGTCAGTGTGGCCAACACCTGGGCCAGTTGCGCTGGGTTGTTCACCTCCCAGTCCTTTTGTGGTGCCAAACGAATACGGGCACCGTTGGCCCCTCCGCGCTTATCCGTGCCACGGAAGGTGGAGGCCGACGCCCACGCTGTTTGTACCAACTGCGAAACACTCAAACCGGAAGACAAAATCTTGTCCTTCAACGCTGCAACATCGCCAGCATCAATCGCTGGCCCCTGCGCGGACGGCACTGGGTCTTGCCAGATCAACTCTTCCTGAGGAACCAACGCTCCTAGGTAGCGTGATGCAGGACCCATGTCTCGGTGCGTGAGCTTGTACCAAGCCCGGCCAAAAGCATCCGCAAATTCAGCCGGGTTCTCGCTGAATCGACGCGAAATTGGTCCGTAGGCGGGGTCAAATCGCAGGGCCAAGTCGGTGGTCAACATCACGGGCGCGTGCTTCTTCGACGCATCGTGAGCGTCCGGTGCGAGATCGTCATCTGAGACGCCCGTGGGAATCCACTGCGTTGCCCCAGCAGGACTGGTGGTTTGCTCCCATTCATATTTGAACAACAGTTCTAGATAGGTGTTGTCCCACGTAATCGGTGTTGGCGTCCACGCGCCTTCTAGACCACTGGTGATGGTGTCTCCACCGCTACCTGAGCCAAACGAACTCGTCCATCCCAGACCCACCTCTGACATAGCGGCAGCTTCGGGCTCGCGACCAACGTAACCGTCGGGGTCAGCTGCGCCGTGCGTCTTGCCAAAAGTGTGCCCACCGGCAATCAACGCCACGGTCTCTTCATCGTTCATCGCCATGCGCGCGAAGGTCTCGCGAATGTCGCGAGCCGAAGCCAACGGGTCTGGGTTGCCGTTAGGGCCTTGAGGATTGACATAAATCAGACCCATTTGGACTGCGCCGAGAGGATCAGCGAGCTCGCGGTCGCCGCTGTAGCGAGCATCCCCGAGCCATTCGTCCTCATAGCCCCAGTTGATGTCTTCGGGCTCCCACACATCCGGGCGTCCGCCGGCAAAACCAAAGGCGGAAAATCCCATGGACTCCAACGCACAGTGTCCAGCGAAGATCATCAGGTCGGCCCAGGACAGCTTGTTGCCGTATTTTTGCTTAACCGGCCAGAGCAGTCGTCGGGCCTTGTCGAGGTTTGCATTGTCTGGCCAACTATTCAAGGGAGCAAAGCGCTGCGTTCCTTGGCCAGCGCCACCGCGTCCGTCGCTAATACGGTAGGTACCTGCGCTGTGCCACGCCATGCGGATGAAGAACGGACCGTAGTGCCCGTAGTCAGCTGGCCACCAGTCTTGCGAGGTGGTCATGATCTCTTCAATGTCCTTGCGAACGGCGTCCAAATCGAGTGTCAAGAACTGAGCCGAATAGTCAAAATCTGCACCCAGCGGATTCGCGCTGGCTGGGTTTTGCTGGAGCACCTTCAAGTCGAGCTGGTTGGGCCACCAATCAGCATTTGCAGTGCCACCAGTTGAGTGGCTGCCGGTTACTGGACACGTTGCTTCGCTTTCCATCATGACCTTCCATCTAGTTCTGCTCAGTTACTCATGTTAAGTCTATTTCCAGCCGCAGGCATTTTCTCAAGCATGCGATGCGGATCACCTTAATGGCAAGACGCCAGTGTGGAGGTGAAGCACTAGGGTCACAGGGGTGAATTCAGTGATTGTTGCCGCCGCACTTGAGGACCAAGCCACCGGATGGCTTGATGCCCTCGGGCCCGCCGTCTTCTATCTGATCGTATGGGGTTTGGTCTTCGCAGGAACGGGGCTTTTTATAGGGGCTTTTATCCCGTTTATCACCGGCGATTCACTGATCTTTGCGGCGGGAGTCATCGCGGCTAGCCAGAGCAACAACATCAACATCGTCGTTCTCGCCGTTGGCGTGGGTATTGCCGCGTTCATGGGTGACCAGTTGGGATTCGTACTGGGGAGACATTTCGGGCGCCCCTACCTCGATAAACGTCAAGGTCAGCGAATTCAAGGAGCGATCCGTCGCTGCGAGAGGTTTTATGCCAACCTCGGCTGGTGGGCCGTAGTGGTCGCCCGATTCATCCCCTGGGCTCGTGTCTTGGTTCCGGCAATCGCTGGTATCGCTCGTATGAATTACTACAAGTTTCTCGCTGCCAATGTGACCGGAGCTCTGGCTTGGGGAGTTGGCTTGACGGTTGCGGGCTATTACGCAAGCAGCGTGCCTGCTGTCAAAACCACGACCTATGCCGTGGCGACCTTTTTTATCGTGGGCTCGGTATTAGCCGGTATTCGCAGTTGGCTGCTCAATCGCCAGGCCAGCCCCACATCTGAACCCGAGGTGTGATCAAAACTGACCTTGGGCAGGCGCATGGAAGCCCATTCGCCTAGATTTATCAAATGACTGTTCTCGGAATCTGGAGTCCCACGCCCGACCACCCCTCAGTGCAGGCAGCGTTATCCGCTGCATGGCTGGAATCAGCATCCGTTGTGGTGACCCGCGACCTCAAGAGCGCAGATGCGATCTTGTCGATATTTGCGTCCGTGCCCGAAGAGTCCGACGTCGCGTCCTTGCGTGAACAAGCCGGGCAGCGCCCGGTTCTGATCACCGGTGGCGCAACTAACGACCTGGCTTCCCGCGCAATTCCCGAACTCACTGGAGTCCGGATTGGCTCACGCTCCCCCGCATCACATGAAGTCCGTGTTCGACGGGCGGCAGCTGTGGACCCGCGGGCTGAAGGCGATCTCTTAGTCCACACCTCATGGCCCCTCATCGACAAGGTCGCCGACGATGTCGAAGTGTTAGCAACGGCCAACGTGGCCTTTACTGATCACCCCGTTTTGACCTGGCGCGCATCGACCGGGATTGGTCTGATGTCGTTGTCCTCCGATGCCGTGTGGGGCGACCGCGACGTGCTGCGCACTGTGCAGCGCTGGGCTCGCCACGTCCGTGGAATCTCTGAGACCTCTACGGTGCGAGTAGGACTGCTCGCGTACGGGGCTATCGGCCACGAGCACCTGTCAGCGTGCGTGGCAGTTCCTGGTCTGGAACTTGCCGCAGTTTGCGATAAGTCACAGGCTCGCCTTGATGCAGCGCTCGTTGATGCTCCAGATGTCATGACCACCACTGATGGCACTGAATTGCTCAACTCACCAGACATCGACCTCGTGATCATCTCCACACCTCCAGATACCCATGCCATGTGGGCATTGCGAGCCTTAGAAGCCGGCAAGAACGTCGTCATGGAGAAGCCCATGGCTCTGACTAGCGCCGAATGTGATGCCGTTTTGGATATCGCCCGTACCGTAGGTAAGACGGCCTTGGTCTACCAAAACCGACGATGGGACAGCGACTTCCTCACCCTTAAGCGAGCAGTGGATGCCGGTCGCATTGGTGACATGTTCCACCTAGAGACATTTGTGGGCGGTTTTGGTCACCCCTGCAACTACTGGCACTCGGACGCATCCATTTCGGGCGGAGCCATCTTTGACTGGGGCTCACACTTTATTGATCAGATCATGCAACTCAATGGTTCACCAGTCACTTCGGTAACGGCCACGAACTACAAGCGACGTTGGCTTGATGTCACCAACGCGGATCACTCCGTTGTCAACGTGTCCTTTGAAAACGGAGTCAATGCCGAGTTCATTCACTCCGACTTGGCCGCCATCTTGAAGCCGAAGTACTACGTACTTGGAACCGATGGCGCCATCGTCGGTGATTGGCGTCACGAGCGCCTGCTCAGCCGCACGGGCATTGGCACCATGGGTGAGGAGCTTTTCGCTCCGGCGGATGCACCTGCTGACCTGACCTTGGTCAACAGCGATGGGGATCGAACCCGCCTGGCACCAGTTCAGCCTCGCGAACACGGTTTCCACCGAGAATTGGCCGATCAGTTGGTAGCCGGTTTACCCCTGAGCGTGCGCCCAGAGCAAAGCCGCGATGTCGTCGCTGTGATGGAGGCTGCCGAGCTGTCCGCCGCTTCAGGATCAGCGCCCGTTACTCCACTATGACCCCGGGTCGCTGGGGTTTTCTTGGCGCTGGGTTTGTTGCGGGAATGGCCATGGGCCCTGCTGTTCACGCCGCTCACAACGCAGCACTGCAAGTCGTCGGGGCCCGAGATGAAGATCGGGCGCTGTCTCTTGGGCCCACACGCGTTGTGAGCACATATGAGGAAGTGATTACCGACTCAGGCGTTGATGCGGTGTACATCAGCTTGACTAACGAGGTCCGTGAACAGTGGGTACGGGCGGCTCTGAACGCGGACAAGTTTGTTTTGTGTGAAAAGCCGCTCGCAATCAGCCACGCGTCAGCACAACGCATGATCAGAGGCGCGAAACAAGGACAGCTGGTTGAAGCACTGTGGTACCGGTGGCATCCACGTTTCCAACGAACCCTCGATGTTGTCGCCTCAGGTGCGATCGGTGAGATTACCGCCATTGAATCGACCTT
>CAMCVY010000107.1 GCA_945881995.1 Bifidobacterium breve
CTGGCCTGCTCCAACCGCTCAATGATTTCCACTGATTGGTCCGTGGCCTTCAATTCCGCCAGGCTCTGGTTCAACAGCGCCCAGCCTTCATCAACCTCACTGGCGCGAACGCGATCAAAATCTTGACCCGAATTGACCAGTGTGCCGGCAAAAGAGGTGGACCACGCATGAACCATCAGCAACGAAGCACCTCGGAGCTTGGCTTGCGCAAAAGCCTCGCGAAGGGCTGCTAGTGATGCAGGAGAACCATCGACTCCCACCACCACCTGGTTGGCAGAGGTAGCTGCGGAGTCGCGAACCACCACCACTGGACACTGGGCGTGATGAGCAATCTGTTGACTGGTTGAACCCAACACCGCGCTTCGCAATCCGCCTCGACCGCGATTACCGACGACAACCATGATCGCTTCGGCAGACAAATCCAAGACGTGGCCCGCTGGTGATCCACTGGCTAACACCCCCGACACCGATGCGGTCGTGCGAGCAACGATCGCTGCTACCAGGTCATCGAGCCAAGCTTGCGCCAATCCCTCGGCCTCATCATTGAGGGCACCGGCTTGAATCATGTCTGGCACGACACCTGCCATCGCGGGGGCGGCATAAGAGTCTGGGTTCCATGTGTGCGCGAGCACCAAGTCCGCACCAACGAGTTCGGCTTGCCCAATAGCCCAGCCCAAGGCGGCCTGTGATTGTTCGGATCCGTCCACTCCGACGATGATGCGCGATTCAACCGCTGACATAGGTGCAGATCTCCTTCATGGGATCGCGAGCGTTCTCACGTGTGTAGTTCCATCATGCCGTTCGCGTACCCGTGCGGGCGGAGAACGAACAATAAGGAGACTTTGGGGCGGTAGGGGCAACCCAACCCCTGTGGTCTAACCTTGACCTACCGACGCGGGGTGGAGCAGCTCGGTAGCTCGCTGGGCTCATAACCCAGAGGTCGCAGGTTCAAATCCTGCCCCCGCTACTCAATGAGTCAGGCCCGGTCCCTTGTGGATCGGGCCTGACTCATGTGGGCATTGAACGAGCCAGGATGTGGGAGGAATACCGCGTAGCGGTCCGACGGTTCCTGCCCCCGCTACTGGTTGGTCCAGCCTTGCTGGGTGCACCACGCCTTGTAGCCGGATCCACTGGGGTACATGTCGACCGTGACACCGCGAGAGTGGTCGCAATCGCAGGTGACCAGCCTGACTACCGATCTGGCCGGCAAGGTGACGGCTCGTCGGCGCAGTTGCAGCATGCGCCGAAGCCGGTCGGCCCGGCGATCAGGAAGTGGGTATCACCGACGCGACAGAACGCTCCGTTGAAGCGATCGATTCCCCACGCGATGCGGGGCGCGTCGTGATGCCACCAGCGCATCGTCCTGTCGCCGTCGTCGATGTGAAACCAGCCGTCTTCCGTGACGTCACGAACGGTGACGAGCCTGCGGGGAGAGTCAGCGTAGTACCGAATTATGGTTGTTCTGTGTCCCAAGTGGGGGGTCTCGCATGGTGGGCACGGCGGGCACGGCGGGTGTGGGTTGTTCTCCTCCGACCGACGGCGCCGTTCGGCGCGAGTCCTCCGGGCGATGTCTCGGTACGTCGGTGGTGAGCTGCGATCAGACATGGCGGTTCCTCTTGGTTCACGCCCTCGCGGGCCTGTCCGTCCCGACGCCTTGCAGCGGCGGGCAGGTCTTCCTCCGGGGGCACCGTCCACAGGCTGGGCGGTTGCCAGCGAGCAAGCCGGGGGGCTTAGCGCTCACTTCTTGACCTAGACGAACCATATCTGGTGACGCCGACAACTTCCCTCTGGTCGCGGCGCGCTTGATCGCACATGCACCGAAGGGGCTCCGGAATAGATCTCGTCCCTGTCGCGTTGGCGACTAGTAAGCACCACCCCTCGCCCCCACTTGGAGAACTTCTATGACCATCGCCCTTGAGCTTGGTCGCTGATGCCACACTTCACGGAAGCCGAGGTTGCTTACCTTCGCACCCAGCACTTAATGCGCTTTGCCACTGCATCCGCATCAGGGAGTCCTGACGTGGCGCCAGTGGTGTTTCAATGTGATGGAGACTTCATCTACACCGCTGGTTTTGATATCGCCAAAACGGTGCGATACCGCAATATCAAGGAAAATCCCCGGGCCACCGTGGTCATTGACGACCTCGCGACAGTTACTCCCTGGGCGCCCGCGGGGTGAAGGTCATCGGCGCTTGTGCACTTGAGTCCGACGATGGCGAGCGATTCAAGATCTCACCCGAGGTGATCATCAGCTGGGGCATCAACGACCCCAAGCCTGGAATCCCTGCGATGGAGCGCCGAGCGATCAAGGAGTAAGTCCTACTACTGATTCGCTAGTGAAACGACGAATGGCCCCGACAAAAGTCGGGGCCATTCGTGTGAGGCAAAAACTAGATCGCGCGAACGTTCTCTGCCTGCGGACCCTTGGGGCCCTGGGTGATGTCGTACTCGACAGCCTGGTTCTCATCGAGGGAGCGGTAGCCATCTGAGGCGATAGCGGAGAAGTGGACGAACACGTCTGCTCCACCATCGGCCTGTGCGATGAATCCGAAGCCCTTTTCAGCGTTGAACCACTTAACGGTGCCTTGTGCCATGTTATTTATCTTCCTTATTTGGGACGAAACAAGCGCACACTGTGTGCACTTGTGCTGCGGCCGACGTCCTGACCTGCGCATGTGGTCGAAGTAAAATAACAACCATCACCGAGCGGGAGTTCGAAAACCAATTCTGAAACAACAACTGCAGCTACCCATAACGGTACGCGCACCCCCTGACCCCCCTAACAGCCGGTCGGCCAAATGGGGATTTAGGCACAAATTAGCTGTCTCCGGCTGCTGGCCGATCCTTTGCCTATCCCGCCTCAGGGATGCTTACCAATGCCCGATCAACCTGGGCCGATGTCCATGAAATATCTAGTTCTCTCATAGTCCCCCCTTCAGGAACGAACTTCGCCGTCACTGTTCTAGTCCTGTTGACTTACAGATACGTACTGCCCGCCGTGAACCGTGGCCATCATTTGGCCATAGTCATCGCTGACGTTGGTCACCAACGTGATCAGGGCGAACAACGACTGCTCGTTGATTGCCTGTCCTGGCAGGCCAGCGGAGATGTACAACTTGCCCTCGGAAAGAAAGGCCTTACCACCAGTCACCATCGAGTTCAGGTGATTAACTTCCTTCAACACAGCGCGAGTGTCCTTTAGATCCCGCGCTATCAAGCTCAGCACTTCAACGCGTGGTGAATCAACGACCACCCAGCAGGGCGGCGCAGGTGTGTCATTGCTTTTACGCCACGGCGAGTTATCCAACAGGTAGTCGCCGTCGTCGTCTGGTTGAATCAAGTCGACGTTTCCCTCGCGATCGGACATCAACTTGTTGATCACATTCTCAACAACCGCTACGTAATACGGCTGCATACAGGGCTTACAGCTGGTGCACTTGTGCATAAATCCGTCCTCTCCTTCCGATAACAGAACCTGCCAGCCTACCAGACTTAGCGCAGAACTGCTCTATCTGTGGTGAGGTTAGCGCAAGGGTGCGACAAAGCCCCTATGATCAGGCGTGAAGGCAGGTGATCTGATGCCCAACTACGACTCCCAGACCAACGATGTCCAGCTGTGGAAGTTCCTTCTCGACCGCCCAGATCGGGTCGACGACTTCCAGGGCCTCCTCGGTTCCGCAGCCGGAAGACGCAAGGCCCTTTACCTGTTGGAAAGTTTCAGCAACCGCCTGGATAGCCCGTCGGCCCTGGAGACGAAGTTTGCGGATCGGCTCGATGACGACCTCCCCTGGATTGACGATGTGGGACGAAGTCTTGAGGACTACCCCAGACCATCTCTAGCCGTTGACACAGCGGTCTTAACCGTGCCCGAGCCCAATGACATTGTGTCTTCTCGCAGCAATCCTGAGATTGATGATGCCCATGGGCTCCACGTCTTACTCGTTCGCAGCGAAAGTCGTTCGGGCAAGCCTACGTGGGCTTTACCTGGCACGTTCATTCATCCAGGCGAAACGTTACGGGCAGCAGCCATCCGTGCGCTGCGTGATAAAGCCGGGATCCATGGACTCGAACCTCGACAGCTGCACGTGTTTGACCGTCCCAATAGAGACCACCGAGGCTGGGTCATTTCGGTCGGTCACTTGGAAGTGGTCTCGTGGGATGCCATTGTTGAATCGCTTGGATCCAATCCACTGGTCAGCCTTAAACCTGTCAATGCCGTGATCAATACGTCACGGCCACTTCCCTTTGACCACGGCCGCATAGTCGAGGCAGCCGTTCAGCGGGTGAGGCAGGATTATTCCCTCACCCCAGACCCCGCCAAGCTCTTGAATGGCCCGTTTTCCCTGCGTGAACTGGAGATTCTGCACCGACGCATTGATCCTGACGGCACCCCGCCCAAGGACACCTTTAGACGCAGGATGCAGGAATATCTAGAGGAAACCGGTGACCTCAGTTCGGGCAGCCTTGGTAAACCAGCGCGCTTGTTTAATCACCGAAGAAAGACTCGCTAAGCCTTCTCTATCACCCAGCCGGCATCGGTGCGAAAACCACTGACGCAATCAATGACAGAGATCGATTTCTCGTCAATGCGAAAGATCGCCTTTTGGCCATGACACCGGCCATAGTGACGGGCTTGCTCCTGAGTCACGTCACCATGCAAGAGAAAACCTGGCTCCTGCCAATCATCAACACGCCCCACACACTCCATGATCTGCAATCCGTCACGAGTCAATTGGGTGACCAATAGCGAGTTACGCTGAGCGTTTTCCTCATCGGGCAGAGCAACACTCATCGGATTAGCAGCGGTTAAGACAAACACCGGAGCGGCGAAGGGGAATTCGCCCACCGTGCCCTCTGCGGTTTGAATCAAATGGAAATCACCAAAGTGCAGGGACGTTCGCTGATAAATCTGCCAAAACTTAGATACCTTATAAAAATCCACCATCTTGTAGATCAGGCTTTCCAAGTACCGCACCTCACGGGTATCGCCCATCCGGCGTTGGTACAGATCCGCTAGATCACGATAAAAATCAATCGTGCGCTCAGGATTGGGGTCAAAGAGGGCGAAAACGTCTCGGCCCGCTTCTAGGTCATTGACCAGAGAACGCGCATTAGACGTCTTGTCCGCCCACGTCACGACCAAGGTGTCGGTGCCGGCGGTCTCTAGATGCTGGAGATAGCTGGCCGCGCGCTCTTCCCAATCATCGGACTTGCGGTCAACTCCAGGCTCAACGTCACTGCAACCCAGAACCACATTCAACACTCGGTCGCCAAAACGTCCGCGAATGTCTTCTTCGATTCCCTCGTAATAAGCATGCTCCACTAGGTCATGAAGCAAGGCGGCAATGGCTTGGTCTTCATCGCCACCACCAATCCATACCAAGGTGGAAGCATCCAACAGGTGGGATGCGTAGGGGATGCGGGGTTCGCCCGGAGCCTGCTTTCGAAATTGCTGACGGTGTGCACTCGCCGCGAAGAGCAACGCTTCGTCATAACGCGCGCTATAGCCGTCGTTGCTGTCCATACTCTGTGACACTTCATCCCCCGATGGCATCAATACATCCGTCAATAACTCCTTTGCAGAAAATAGCAAAGACATCAGACATCGGCACGTCGGCACGCGTTCAGTGATCACCTCTCGGGGTCTAACCGAGCTCAAACGATGTAATGCCACATACCAACGTGACATCTAGACCTGGATTCCCTTTCGCATACATCCGTGCCATCTCAAATACTGGACTCAGTCCGACTGAACGGGCGAAATCGAGGGACAGCGCACGAAGTTCCATCGCTAGACCTAGTTTGATGCGCTCATCTTGGC
>CAMCVY010000108.1 GCA_945881995.1 Bifidobacterium breve
AACGCTTGGCCTCGTTTTGCAATAAGCCGCGCACGCGGTTGATGTCACCTTCGCCGATAAGCACGATGCCTGGCCGGCCTACCGCGCGCGAGACGAGGTCTTGTTGACGTGTGGCCGCAACAGCGGGAGTGACGGTCCAGCCACGAACACCTTCGGCTACTGCTGCACCCGCTCCGGGTTGTCCAGCTACTTGTGCGTATGCGGCGCGTTCAACGCGTCGGCCGAAGATGATCAAGGCAACCAAGATGCCTACCGTGAAACCGATGATCGCGAAGTAAACCGACTGATTGGCGAGGAGGCCGACTGCATCGACGATGATGCCGACTGAGACGACGGCTCCCCAACCGAGCATGAAGAACGCAAAGGTGATCAGTCCCACAAACTTGTCGACCTTGGCAGTCATGGAATAGGCCTGGCCTATTTGACGCAGTCGCTCAAAGCGTGGGGGTTTGGCAGGGGTTTCAGGGGTGTTCTTTTTGGCCATAGGTGCAACCTTATGAGTTGACTAGTCCTTTGCTTGCTTGCGGGCTTGCTTTTCGGCTCGGCGTTGAGTTTCCAATTCGGTAGCCTCTTCAGGAGTGGGGGCGGTTCCTCCAAGGCGAGCGGGCAGCCACCAGCGGTCGTTGTGATTGCGGGGTTGATCGGGATAGGCCGCCTGTAGGGCCGTGAGCATTTCTGCGATGCGTTCGCGCACCCGCTCGGTGGCCACATCGTGGTCTTCTCGACGTTCAAAGAACATCGGTTCACCCACGGCCACCATGATCGGCGTGCGGTGACGGGGGAAGGCGGGTTTGCGGGCCTTGGTCCACACGCGCTGGGAACCCCAGATCGCTATCGGTAGCAGCGGCGTGTTGGAGGCGGCAGCAAGAGCGGTGGCGCCACTTTGGAACTCAATGGGCTCGAAGGAGCGACTCACGGTGCCCTCGGGAAAGATCCCGATCAATTCGCCGACTTTGAGTAGCCGCAAGGATTGCGAAAACGAGGCCGTGCCGGCTTCGCGATCAACGCTGACGTGATGCATTGAACGCATCACGGGACCGCCGAGCGGGTGATCAAAGATTTCCTTCTTGCACAAGAAGCGAACCAAGCGTCCGCGTTCGCGCGCAGCGGCACCGATGAATGTGAAGTCCATGTATCCGGTGTGGTTTGCGGCTAACACCGCGCCACCGGTAGCTGGAATGTTTTCAGACCCGGTGATCATGAGTTTGAGTCGCAAACTCATGAATCCAAAGCGAGTAAAAGTGATGATAGGTCCGTATGCGCGGTCAACAATGGGTTCGTTAGATCGTGCAGTGCTCATGTGGCGTTGACCGGATTGGTGCGAGCGACCTGGGCTTGGGTGTAGAGGCGACCTGCGCGGTATGACGAACGCACCAGCGGTCCCGACATCACACCAGCGAAACCGATCTGCTGCGCCACCGTGTCGAGGTACTCAAACTCGCTGGGGTCAACCCAGCGGTCGATGGGGTGGTGGCGTGAACTCGGGCGCAGGTACTGCGTGATGGTGATCAGGTCACAGCCGGCCTCATGCAGATCTTGGAGAGCCTGTTCAACCTCGTCCAGGGTTTCACCCATCCCCAAGATCAGGTTGGACTTAGTGATCAGCCCAGCCGCACGGGCCAGGCTGATGACATTGAGCGAACCATCGTAGGAAAAGGCCGGCCTAATCCGCTTGAAGATGCGGGGCACAGTTTCGAGGTTGTGCGCGAAGACTTCGGGCTTGGCGTCAAAGACCTGCTGCAACAGCTCGGGGCGACCATGAAAATCGGGAACCAGGATCTCCACGCCACAGCCGGGATTGAGTTCGTGCACCTGACGAATTGTTTCGGCATAAAGCCACGCGCCCTCGTCTTCTAGGTCATCGCGCGCAACACCGGTGACGGTTGCGTAGCGCAAACCCATCTTCTTGACGGATTCACCTACACGCCGTGGCTCATCGCGGTCTAGGGGCGCAGGCTTGCCGGTATCAATCTGACAAAAATCACAGCGGCGAGTGCACTGGTCACCACCGATGAGAAAGGTGGCTTCGCGGTCTTCCCAGCATTCAAAGATGTTCGGGCAACCGGCTTCCTGGCACACGGTGTGCAGACCCTCGTCTTTGACCAGAGCTGTGAGTGCAAGATATTCGGGACTAGTGCGCAGTCGAGTCTTAATCCACTCGGGTTTGCGCTCAATGGGGACTTGGGAGTTGCGCACTTCAAGTCGCAGCAACTTGCGCCCCTGAGGATCAACTGACGCCACGATGATCCTCCCTGTATCTAGTCGAAGATAAACGGCGATCCAGATGGTGACATTGCCGGACCGCTCTTGCTTAAGTCTACGAAGGGGTCGGGAGCGTTTGCATCGCGCGGGGCCGTTGCCTGTTCGGGGATTGCTGGCGCACGCTTTTTAGCCCGATTGCCGCGGACGGTGCTCGCGATTACCGCTGCAATGGCCACGACTGCGATCGCAATGGCAGCGAAGATAAAGAAGCG
This sequence comes from Bifidobacterium breve, assembly GCA_945881995.1. Classification (GTDB taxonomy): domain Bacteria; phylum Actinomycetota; class Actinomycetes; order UBA12327; family UBA12327; genus AcAMD-2. The sequence goes on from CAMCVY010000108.1 coordinate 2,475, forward strand.
CAATGCACTGGAGCTCGGGTCGCTACTGACGCCAAATGGCTGGGTGGGGGTCACGGCAGATTGCAAGAGATTACAGATCACGATGGCCATCACGGCACCGATGACTAGGTCCATCACGATTGCAATGCTGAGTCGAACGCGTTGACTGGTGATGAAGTAAGCAAAGGCAATCAAGACCAGAGCCAGGGCGGCAAAGAACCACCACAAGTCGGCGATGGGGGCGAGGGTGTTGACGAAAGCAGCGTTGTTCACGGGCTGGGTGATGCTGCCATTGGGGGCAACCCCACCCGAGGTGGCGACGCCTTGCGCGAAGGGGGCGTCAGTGATGCCGTAGTTGTTACTGGCCCATTGAGTGACCGCGGCGCACGTCATCAAAAGTGATCCGATGATGCCCAGGAAGAGCCCAATGACCGGATTGGCCCGGGGGCGCTTGGGGGTGACTTGCTCCTGGCTCATAGCGATCCTTGTCTTCGCGAAACTGAACGTTATTACTGCGTGGAGAGTTGTTCCATCATGGCTTGTTTTACGGGTTCGAGCAGGTCCTTTGCCCCAATTTGTCGGTCTAGCTCAGCTGAAATTGTGCTGACTTGGGCGTCTTCGATGCCGCAGGCCACGATTTGTTGAAAACCACTCAAGGTGTTGTCGCAGTTGAGGGCAAAGCCGTGCATGGTCACACCCTTGGCCACCCGCACCCCGATGGCAGCAATTTTTCGGGTAGCCGGTGACTCGTGGTCAACCCAGACACCGGTTCGGCCTTCCACTCGTCCAGTTTCTAATCCCAGGCTTGCGCATGCCGAGATCAACGCTGATTCAATGCGCCGAACGTAGGCAACTAAATCCAAGGGCATGGGCAACTGCACGATGGGATAGCCCACGAGCTGACCTGGTCCGTGCCACGTGATGCGGCCACCGCGATCGGTATCAATGACGGGAGTGCCATCGAGCGGACGTTCAAAATCTTGAGTGCGACGCCCTGCGGTGTACACCGCGCTGTGTTCGAGTAGCAGGACGGTGTCATCAATGGTTCCGGCCACCCGAGCTGCGTGAAGGTCGCGTTGAAGTTCGAGGGCGTCAAGGTAGTCAACAGTGCCTGGCAGGTGCCGAAACGAAAGCGTTGACATGTGTCAAGACTAGGGCGCGGGTTGCAGCGCTGCGGTGAAGGCTTGTTCAAAGGTGGGGTGCTCAAAGACGAACCCGGCAGCAAGCAAGCGCTTGGGCAGTACGCGTTGACTATCGAGGGTTTCCACGGCGAACTCACCTAACGCCAGGCGCAGTGCCACTCCTGGGACGGGGAGCACCGCTGGCTTGTCGAGAGCCTTGCCCATCACCTGAGTCAATTCGGCGTTGGTTAGTGGCTCAGGACTGGTCAGGTTCACCGCGCCGCTTAACTCATTGTGCGTGAGGCAAAACTCAATGGCCCGTACTTGATCAACGATGGAAATACTTGACCAATACTGCTGACCGGAACCGAGTTTGCCGCCGACGCCGAATTTGAATAACGGAATCAACCGTTGCCAGGCCCCACCCTGCCCAGAAACCACCAAGCCGGTGCGCAGGTGAACCACGCGAATGCCGGCTTCTTCGGCAGGGGTCGTGGCTGCTTCCCACTCTGCGCACACGGTGGACAAAAATCCGGTCCCGCGAGGGGAGTCTTCATCCACCGCAGACGAACCCGTGTTTCCGTACCAGCCGATGGCCGAAGCATTGAGCAAAACCTTCGGCTTGTTCTCTAGTGCCGCGAGGGATTGCGAAAGATGGGTTGTGGTGATGACTCGTGAATCGCGAATCTTTTGCTTGTACGAGCGAGTCCAGCGGTGATCGCCAACACCCACCCCAGCGAGGTTGATAACAGCGTCGAAGCCCTCGAGCTGGGAGCCATCCCAAGCTCGCGTGGGGTCCCAACTAATTTCGTCTGAGCGAATTGCAGTGCGCCGAACGAGTCGAAAAACGTCGTGGCCTTGCGCCACTAATGAAGCCGACAAGGCGGTGCCGATTAACCCGCTCGATCCAGCAATGGCAATACGCATAACTACATCGTGGTGCGTATTGGCGCGATAAGCCACTTAAACCGCGAACTACAGGCCCAGTTCACTTTCGAAGTCGCCGGTCTCGAGGCGGGTCTTGATCGCCACGAGGAAACGGGCTGCGTCAGCACCATCAACGAGTCGGTGGTCGTAGGTCAAGGACAGGTAGACCATCGAACGAATCGCAATGGATTCGCTGCCGTACTCGTCGGTGATGACCATCGGGCGCTTGACGACGGTTCCGGTGCCCAGGATTGCCGCCTGCGGCAGGTTCAGGATCGGGGTGTCAAAGAGCGCTCCACGGCTGCCCGTGTTGGTCAACGTGAAGGTTCCGCCACTGAGCTCGTCAGGCGAGACCTTGTTGTCGCGGGTGCGACCAGCGATGTCAGTGATCTGCTTGGCCAGTGCGGGCAAGTTCAAGTCACCGGCTGAGTGGATGACGGGAACGAGCAAGCCGCGCTCGGTGTCTACCGCAATACCCAAGTGCTCGCCGTCGTAGTAGGTGATGGTTCCGGCGGCTTGGTCCATCGTCGCGTTGACGACGGGAAACTGCTTCAAAGCTTCCAGCGCTGCACGAGCAAAGAACGGCAGGAAGGTGAGCTTGACGCCTTCGCGAGCAAGGAAGTCATTCTTGGCCCGATCGCGCAAAGCAGCAACGCGCGTGACGTCAACTTCAACAACGCTGGTCAGTTGTGCCGTGGTTTGGAGGGACTCGACCATGCGCTCGGCGATGACCTTGCGCAGACGCGACATCTTTTCGGTGCTGCCACGCAGCGGTGAAGCAGGAGCGGCATGCTTGGGAGTACTGGCAGCCGGTGCAGAGTTTGCAACAGCGGCGGGTGCAGATGCAGCAGCAGGAGCAGCGACAGGAGTGCTCGCCGGACGCGATGCGACAGCGGCTTCGATGTCTTGCTTGCGAATGCGTCCACCCACGCCGGTGCCGGTAACGGTGCGCAAATCAATGTTGTTATCCGATGCGAGCTTGCGAACGATGGGCGTGACGTAGGTGTCGGTAACGCCATTGCCGGCCTGTGTAGCAGCGGGCGCAGGAGTGGCAACGGGTGCTGCAACCGGCGCTGCGACGGGCGCAGCAGCAGGTGCGGGAGCCGGTGGGGGAGTTGATGCAGAAGGTGCTGCGGCGCCAGTGCTGATTTCACCTAGGACTCCACCGACTTGAACCGTGCCGTCTTCGCCAACGGCGATCGAAACCAAGGTTCCGGCAACGGGTGAGGGAAGTTCGGTGTCG
>CAMCVY010000109.1 GCA_945881995.1 Bifidobacterium breve
CTTCCAGGCCGATTTCCAACTGGACCCGTAGCCCGATCTCGGATCCATTTGCGGCTAGACCGCGAACAGTTTTGGTTTCCGGGGAGTTCAGAATGCAGGCCGTGGGTTTGAGGCCTAGGTTCCTGGCGTACCAATCCGTGATGGACGGGCTTACAGTTATCAACCTATCAATTCGTGGCCAACAGTAACGTTCAATAAGCAGGGTTGCCTTGGACAGGGCCGGACTTTGCCCCCCCTTGTCAGACTCCAGCTCATGAGCGTCGGAAATCAGGGTTGACCGGAGCAGCACCTTGGCCAATGCTCCTGCGGGAAGCACCAACGTGTCGTGACAGTGCACGATGTTAGGGCGCAATCTCAACATGCGCGTGACGAATCGGGTGTTGACTTCCAGCATGAGCAGGGCATATCGCGCCGGGCGCCAAAGCCAGGAAATACGCCCTACAAGGATGCGAATCTCACTCAGCACGAACGACCCCTGCACCTCGCGTAGATCCGGGGACATCTTTTCCTGCACCCCATAGGCATGCACCTCCAGATCGGGCGATTCGCTGAGAGCATTTAACTCACGTAGGATGCGGACGTCCGAGGGGATGTGCGTGTGGGTCAAATGCAGGACGGTCAGCACTTCATGTCTCCTCATCATCGTCACAGTTGGTCTCCGTGCGGGAACAACACAGATTTGTACTGCTTCGCGAGTTCCCCGTAGCCCCTGTTAGCCAAGAGCCAAGATCGTCCACGCTGACCAATCACTGTTAGTTCGGCCTCAGTCATAAGCGAGTAACGAAGGATGGCAGATCGCAACGAAGATGCATCCCCAGCCGGCACAAACGTCCCGCATTCCGCCTCGTTAATCATTGAGGGATACCCAGAATACGCAGCGACGATTGGCTTGGCCGCGAGCATGTAATCGATCAGCTTATTAAGCGACAGGCCGTATTCGTATATTTTCGAATTTGCGACCGAAAGGAACAGAAGGTCACATCGGCTAAGAAAATCGTGGACCTGAGACCTAGGTACACGCGGTGCGAATGTGAGATTTGGCAGGCGACCGTACTGACGAATGTAAGACTCGCGAAGCTCCCCGTCGCCCAGCATGACAAAGTGGATGTTCGGATCGAGCTGCATCGACTCCACGCATTCGAAAAGCACCGACATCGCGTTCGCTCTACCCATGCTACCCGCGTAAGCAACCAGAAACTTGCCTGTCGGAAAGTAGGCCTCTACGTAATCCGCCGCCAGAGGCGTGGGTGTTTCAAATGCTTGTGTGTCAACTCCCATCGGGATGCAGTGGGTGGGCAAGTCTTGGCCAGTTACCTGCGCAACATGCTTACCGAGGTTTGGCATCGTGCCAACGATCACGTCGGCACGATGGTAGCCACACTTCTCCACTGCCCCCAACAAACGTGCGAGGGGATTGCGGGCTCCAATTATCCCGTTTTCAACGATTGTTAGCGGCCAGATATCCTGCACCTCAAACACCAGCCGGGCCTTAAATCGTCGGCGTAGCCGGATGCCGTTCAGTACGGTGAGCAGAGATAGGCTCGAAACCACAATGACATCAGGTTTGGGCAACGCGGCCATTGGTAGCCATAGGAGCCGGAACTCGAAATCCAGCCAGCTCAATACCCGCCTCATAGACATGGCATTGATGTACTTAAACGTACGGACCCGGCATACAGTGATCTCCTCGCGTTCTTCGATGACGTAGGCTTGGTGTGCAAGGGGTGCGTTGAACTTACCCATCGAGTCCGAAGTAATGATCAGCGTTCGGTAGCCCATCCGGGCAAACTCGCGCATGAAGCCGTAGCCACGACCTACAGGATCGCCTGCTGAAGGCGTAAGGACGTACTTAGACACGTACCAGATGCAACCCGACATAGGAAATCCTAGTGCATTTGTGGATTTTTGTTGACAGTGTTGAACACATAAGCGAAGTCAAACCCGAGCACATCGAGATACTACTTCAGGCCGCTCGAATCGCGACCACAACGCTCAGCATTCTGGGCCAGGGATTCCGTATCCTGCCGGTTGATGACCTTTTCAGAGATAATTCCAAAGATCCCACACATGTGATCTAGTTGCCTATTCCCCGCGGCTCCAGCACTCTGCTTCATCAGCCATAAAGCAAGGTACATTAAGAACAATTCAAGTTCACCCCGTATTGCCACGCTTTTGGTCTAAGTTTCAATCCAACTACTTCAGGGGGAGCGGAAATGCCTGAAGGTCACCCCGTTTTGCTGTCCCAGGCCCACATGTCCAACCTGGAAGTTGAGGCACTGCAACGTGCGGTGAACTCTGGATGGGTGGCCCCTCTCGGCCCTGAGATCGATGGTTTTGAAGCTGACATCTGCACTTTCACGGGAGCAAATCACGCATTGGCGCTTTCTTCAGGCACCGCCGCTTTGCACCTAGGACTCCTAGGGCTCGGAGTCAAGCCCGGCGACGAGGTCATCGTCCCCACTCTCACCTTCGGTGCCACCGCCTTCGCCGTCACCTATGTTGGTGCCACACCGATCTTCATCGACGTCGACACATCGTCGTGGGGGATGGATGCTGACCTGTTGGAACAGGTACTCGTTGAGCGTGATCGCAACGGCCGTCAGGTGGCAGCGATCATTCCTGTCGATCTTTTTGGCCGCCCCGCGAACTACGACCGGATCCTGCCGATCGCTGCGAGGTTTGGTGTGGCAGTCCTTGTTGATTCGGCCGAATCTCTGGGTGCTACCCACGGCGATCATTCAGCCGGAACCATGGGACAAGCGGGCGTGTACTCGTTCAACGGCAACAAAATCATGACAACATCCGGTGGCGGGATGCTGGTCTCGAACAACGACGAGCTCATAGGCAAAGCACGCTTTCGCTCAACCCAGTCCCGCGAGCCGTTCCCCTGGTACGAACACGAAGAGATTGGCTACAACTACCGACTCAGCAACATATTGGCAGCTCTTGGCCGGGCCCAGCTCGAACGCTTGCCCGAGATGATCACCCGGCGAAAGCAGATCCAATCCTTCTATCGAGATGCCCTAGTCGGCATTGAAGGACTTAACGTCACGCAGGATCCCCCATGGGGAACAGGCAACGCTTGGCTCACCACCATCACACTCGACAGGGATCTCCGCAGTGGAGCCCCCACCCTCATTCGCGAATCCTTGCAGCTGCACAACATCGAGTCGCGGCCCATCTGGAAACCTATGCACCAGCAACCGGTCTTCGCCAACCACCAGATGCACCACACCGGGGTGGCTGATCGTCTCTTTGAGGAAGGCTTGTGTTTGCCGAGCGGGGCGGGTCTGACCGACAGCGATATTGCGCGCGTGGCCGACGCGGTGAAGGAAGCCCTACGTTGAAGCGGGAACAGCCGAGGAGCGCACGCACTTACCGAGGCGGAGGTCAGCGAGCCTTTGATGTGGTGGCCGCGAGCGCGCTGCTGATTGTGTCCGCGCCAATCCAGGGAGTTGTGGCTGCTCTGGTGCGAGCGAAACTTGGCTCACCGGTGCTGTTCAAGCAGGAACGCCCAGGCCTAAATGGTCAGACCTTTCAGATCCTGAAGTTCCGCACCATGACCTCTGCAGCCGACGAAAAGGGACAGCCCATACCCGATGACGTCCGCGTGACTCGCTTCGGTCAGTTGTTGCGCAGCACCAGCCTCGATGAACTACCCGAACTGTGGAACGTGGTCAAGGGTCAGATGAGCATGGTGGGGCCGCGCCCACTGCTCCTGCATTACCTTCCCCGCTACACACCTGAGCAAGCGCGTCGTCATGAAGTACGTCCAGGAATCACTGGTTGGGCACAGGTAAACGGACGCAACAACGCCAGCTGGAAAGACAAACTGGAGATGGATACTTGGTATGTGGACAACGTGTCGCTTGGCCTTGATCTCCAGATTCTTGCCAGGACGCTTCGCACAGTCTTCACGCGAATTGGTATCAGCACCGAGGGGCACGCGACGGCACCAGAGTTCCTCGGGCAAGCTAGCGACGATGCCTAGTTACGCACGTTAAATGGGCCTTGCCGGAACACCCACAACAGTGATACCGGCAGGAACGTCCCGGGTTACCACAGCGCCGGCACCAACCGTCGCGCCGGCACCGATGGAAACTTGCGGATTCACCGCCGCCCGGGTGTACACGGTGGAGCCGTTGCCCGCACTAACGCCACCGCTCAGGCTCACCGCTGGCGACAACGTGACGTACTCGCCTGCTGTGACATCGTGGCCGATTGTGCAGGCAATATTTATTTGCGCCCCTACACCGAAACGAATGTTGGTAGTCAGAATTGACCCAGCGCCAACCACCGATCCAACACCGAGATGAACATCCGAACCAATAAGCGCCGATGGATGTACCAATGTGGCTGGCCTCCAACCCCATTCGCTGAGCTCGGCATCAAGGCGCCGCCGAATCGTGCCATCACCGATAGCCACGATGTAGTGCACATCAGCCGGCACATGGTTGCGTGCAGTGTCTCGACTACCCAGGTATCGCAGGTCAAGCGCTGTGAGCAGGCTGGTGTCTGGTGCACCATCGTCAATCATGCCCAGCAGTTCCCAGGACTGTGGGGTTGCGAAATTAATATCGCGTACCAATCCTGCAACCTCTCGACCGAAGCCACCCGTCCCGACGACGACGATGGGACGGGTGGCGCTCACTGCCGACATCGCAGACCCTCTCCCTCACATGCGTTGCTATATCCGACTCAATTAAAACTGCGGCGAATTCGGGCCCTGCGCGTTGGTTCGGTACTCGTCGCTCATCCAGCGTGCCACGGTCTGGTCTGGAACCAAATCCTCAGGACCTAAATGAATTGAACCTACATTGACTCGGTTGATCAGCGGATGGGTGGTGGGTTTTACCTCTTCGCTGCTGTCCACCAGATCTTCGTGCAGCTTTTCCGATGACCGCAGGCCCGTAATCTTGATCTCTATGTCGTTGCGACCCGACATGGCGATCATCTGTTGTGCCACGTCCATGATCCGTACCGGCTCACCCATGTCAAGGACGAGCGCGTCACAGTTGTAACCCAAAGCCGCAGCCTGAATAACTAATTGCGATGCTTCCGGAATCGTCATGAAGTAGCGGGTGACTTCGGGATCGGTAACTGTAACTGGACCTCCCGCGGCAATTTGATGAGCGAACGACTCCAACACCGATCCGCGCGAGCCCAGGACATTGCCGAACCGCACTGACACGTAGTCCCCCGGGGCGGTCTCGGCGTAACCGGCGGTTACTCCCTCGGCGATGCGCTTGGACACCCCCAAGACGCTAGACGGATTGGCGGCCTTATCAGTTGAGATGTTGACGAAAGTCCTGACGCCGACAGCAGCCGAAGCTGCTAACACATTTGCTGTACCGAGCACATTCGTCTTCCACCCCTCCTCGGGGTACTGCTCCAGCATCGGCAAGTGCTTCAGCGCAGCAGCATGGAAAACCACCTCGGGCTTGAGCCGTTCAAAGTGGGCCTGCACCACGGACGCCTCACGAATGTCGCACAGGACTAGATCCGGGCTTTCCATCAACGCACGTCCATGGATTGACAACTCCACTGCGTGCAGTGCCGACTCGTCGCGATCGAGCATGATCAACTGGCTCGGGCCAAAACGGTGCACCTGGCGACACAACTCAGAGCCGATCGACCCACCAGCGCCCGTGATTAATACACGCCGGTTATGCAGAATATGCGCTATTGAATCAAGTTCTAGATCAACAGAGCGCCGGCCCAAGAGGTC
>CAMCVY010000110.1 GCA_945881995.1 Bifidobacterium breve
ATCTCAAAGCCAGTGCGTTCGATCCCCTCAACGGGTGAGACTTCAATTCCGGTCATGGTGCCCAGTTGTCGCACTTCGACCACGCCGTGATGGGAGTCAAGGTGGGCTAGTCGTTGACTGAGTACCTCACCAAGGTGCGCGGCATTACCGACCGTGTCGTTGGCGTCTATGAGTTTGAGGTTGGCGATCGCGGCTGCACAACACAGGGGGTTGGCGGTGTAGGAGTGGCCGTGAAAAAACGTTCGTGCTGAATCGGGAGCACCAAGGAAGGCTTCATAGATTTCCTCGCTCGCCAGCACCGCTGACAAAGGCAGGTAGCCGCCGGTCACTCCCTTGCCCAACGTGAGTAAGTCGGGAACAACACCGGCGTGGTCCAGAGCCCACTGCTTGCCGGTCCGCCCAAGTCCGGTCGCAATCTCGTCCGCGACGAGGAAGGCACCAAATTCATCGCACAGTTCACGCACGCCGCGAAGGAAGGAAGCATCGTGGGTCAAGATTCCGGCGGCGGCTTGAACCATGGGTTCGACAATCACGGCGCAGATGCGGTGGCCTTCGCGCTCCATGAGCTCGCGCAGCTCAGTGACCACTTCTTGAGCGCGATCGGCTGCACTTTGACCCGGCTTGCGCAGACCCGGGGAGGAAACATCCACCGTGTCTAGCAAGATCGGTCGATACGTGGCATGAAACAACTCAATGCCCCCAACACTGACTGCGCCCAAGGTGTCACCGTGGTAGCCCTCTTTGATGTGCGCGTAGAGCGGGCGATCTTGACCACGTTGTGCACTGGCCTGAAACGCCATCTTGATGGCGGCCTCAACCGAGGAGGCACCATCGGAACCAAAGAACGCTCGGGTCAGCCCAGCAGGTGCACGATCGATAAGGAGTTCAGCGAGTTCGATTCCTGGTTCGTGCGTGGAGCCGAGGAAGGTGGCGTGATCAAGCCGCTGAAGTTGCGCGACGATCGCAGCATCGATCTCAGGAACCTTGTGCCCGTGAACATTGACCCACAGCGATGAATTGGCATCGAGATAGGCGCGCCCGTCGGCGTCGTAGAGGTACATCCCCTCGGCGCGATCAATAACCAAAGGCTCATCAGTGGCCCAGCGGGCGTGTTGGGTAAACGGATGCCAGACCCGCTCGCCATCGCGGGCGAGGAGCTCATTTGTGCGCGACGTGGAGCCGCTGGGCTGAGATGTCATGACTCTTCCATCCTCGCATCGTGGGATGGGTCAGTGACCGCCTACCCTTTAACCGTGCCCACGCTCAATGACGTAGTCCGGTCGCGTACTGACCTGACCGAAACAGACCTTGAGGGCCTGCACACCCTGTTGGGTGAATGGCAGATTCTGGCTGACTTGTCTTTCTCAGACCTGGTCCTATGGGTGCCAGGACGTGGGGGATCAGGTTTTATTGCGGTCGCGCAGGTGCGCCCAACAACAGGCCCCACGGTGTTACCCGATGACGTCGTTGGCCAGGAGGCGGATCGCAAGGAAGTCGAGCACGTTGCGCGCGCGATCGAACTAGGAGAAATCGTCGTCGCTGATTCACAAAGCTTGGGATTTGATTTAGATGTCATTCCCGTTCGTCGCGCCGGCAAGGTGGTCGGTGCGGTGACCCGCCAACATGCCAGCAGCAGCGCGCGCGAAGGCGGCTCGGCGCTCGAAGCGGCGTATGTGGCAAGCGCGGATGAATTGGCCACCATGATTGCCCAAGGTCGCTTTCCCTTTCCGTCAATGTTTAATGACCCCGAATCCGCACCTCGCGTCAGCGACGGGTTTATTCGCTTGAGTGCATCGGGTGAAGTGGTGTATGCCAGCCCTAACGCATTGTCGGCGTATCGACGACTCGGGCTCACGGCTGATCTGTTGCATGCGGATTTAAGTGAATTGACCATGTCGCTGGCACCGAGCGGTCCCCTTGATGAAGAGTTGGCAGCAGTGGCCCGTGGTCGGGCACCGCGATCAGCTGAAGTCCAGGCCAATGGTTCTCAGGTCTTGCTAAGGTCCATCCCCATGCAGCCAGATGGCCTGCGCAGCGGGGCAGTGGTGCTCTTGCGCGATGTGTCGGACGTGGCTCGACGGGACCGCCTGATGGCTACGAAAGATGCCACCATCCGCGAGGTTCACCACCGGGTAAAGAACAACCTTCAAACGGTGGCTGCGCTCCTGCGCCTTCAAGCTCGCCGCTTGGATTCGCCCGAAGCTCAGGCTGCCTTAGATGAAGCGGTTCGGCGGGTGGGGTCCATTGCTTTGGTGCACGAGACCTTGTCGCAAACCCCCGACGAAGTGGTCGCCTTTGATGATGTGGCCGATCGGCTCTTGGGAATGGTCCTTGATGTGGGTTCGGTTGATGAAGGCTATGTCGTCACCACTCGACGCTCGGGAACCTTTGGCGTTGTGCCAGCTGAAGTCGCGACACCACTGGCGATGGCATTAACCGAGGTGTTGCTCAATGCGGTTCAACACGGTCTGCACGAATTGAACGGTCAAATCGCTATCAATGCTGTCCGGGCAGGAGACCGACTCAATGTCGAAGTCATTGATGATGGACGCGGACTCCCGGCCGCATTTGATCCGTCCACATCAGATCGTTTGGGTTTGCAAATTGTTCGCACGTTGGTCGTCGGCGAATTGCAAGGAACCTTTGACATTGAATTGGCCGCTGGTGGCGGCACTCGAGCAGTGTTCGATTTGCCGCTACTTCACGAGTAGGGCAGAAAATTAGGCGCTGAAGGAGCGAACTTGGCGACGCTTGAGGGCACGACGTTCGTCCTCGTCAAGGCCACCCCAGACGCCAGCGTCCTGACCTGATTCAAAAGCCCACGCCAAACAGTCTTCGGTTACCGTGCAGCGGCCGCAAACAGCCTTGGCTTCTTGGATTTGAACCTCAGCAGGACCCGTGGTTCCGATAGGGAAGAACAACTCTGGATCTTCGTCACGGCAGGCGGCTTCGTGGCGCCAGTCCATGCGTACTCCTTCGTTGATGTGACATGTGGGGCTGAAGGTAACTACTGAGCCCAAAGTGAAGAAAGACACGAAGGGTCAGGGGGAAAGCCACCGTCCGGATTTCCTATCGTCCCACTCTCGGGCGTGTCGCGCAAGTGTCTTAGCGGATCGTTCCAGCCGTGTTCATGTCGGCTAGGTCACATTGGGGGCGTTTGGGGGGCTTGGGGACTGGCCACCACGGTCAGTGCTCGGGGCACGGATTCAAACCTAATGTCTGTCGTAGAGCCGCTGAGATCCCCGTCGATTTGCACCGGCATGGGGCGTTGGGCCGTGATGTGAATGCTGTTGAGGTCAGTGAAAACGGTGGTCTCTGGCAGGTCCGCAATGGACTTTCCGGTGAGGAGGGTGCCAGCAATGCGCACCATCGTTGGTGTGCTCAGCTGCTGGAGGGCGACTACATCGAGTCCCTTATTCAGCGATGCGTGCTGACTTCCGTCCAACCTCAAGTCGCCGGCCATGGACCAAGGTGCGGTGTTTTGGATGATGGTGGAAACGATGCCTTCCACATGCTGTGGCTCTTGATCGGTTCCCGTGCCATCGATCGTCATGGGACCAGACCAGCGATCGGTAGCTGCCCAGGACTTCATGAAACCGGCGATGTAGGTCGCTGGGGATGCGGACAGCCCTCGGCGTCGCAGGTCCTCTACCGCAGAAACGATTTCCGCATCAATGCCCAAGCCTGCGTTGATCGCGAACCAGCGATTGTTGGCTAAGCCCAGACCGATGGATTGGGTGTGGCCATTGAGGAAGAGGTCGGTTACTTGAGTTGCGGCTTTGGCTGGGTCGCGAACAATGCCTAAGGCGTAGGCCAACACGTTGGCATGTCCACCGGGAATGATGGCAAGAACTGGTGCTTGCGTTTGACCACTCGAGCGATCGTGTAACAACCCGTTAATGACTTCATTAATCGTTCCATCGCCACCCACGACAGCGACCAGGTCCACTCCATCACCGGCAGCGCGTTGGGCCACGGTGATGGCATGGCCTCGCGATTTGGTTTGCTTGACCTTCAGGTCAAAGGTGCGTTCAAATGTTGCCAAGACAGCCTTGCGAGCCGAGGCACTTGTTGACGTTGCCTTGGGGTTGATGATTAATACCGCTCGCACCCCTTCAGGTTAGGCTTGCCTCGTGCCCAACACTCCTTCGCCATCCAATTCGCGCCTTCCATGGCCTGGGCGGCAGGGGTGGGCGGCTGTGGTGTGCGGCCTCCAAGGCTTGGCATTACTGATCGTGGCCGCGGTGTCGGCTATCGACCGAAGCGACACTGTGGCCGCCGACTTGGCGTTAGTGATCTGTTTGGTGGTGATGGGGGGTGCGCTCCTCGCGATTGCCTGGTCGTTACTCCAGCAGCGAGCCTGGGCTCGCGGTCCGGCGCTGACTTTCCAGATCATCGCTTTGGCCATTGCCGTCATCGAAGCCAGACTCACGACGGCCTATGGCTGGCTAATCGGAGTTCCAGCGTTGGTGGCCTTCATCATTTTGGTGCGAGGAAATCAAACTCAGGAAGATGCATCCGATAGCTGAGTGCGTAAGGTCGCCAAGGTTCGCGCGATTTGTCGAGAGACCTTGCTCTGATCAATCCCTAGTTGCTCAGCGATTTGTGCTTGTGTGAGGTCATGCACAAAGCGAAGTGATAACAGCGTGCGTTCAAGGTCAGTCAGAGCGGCAAGTGCTGGCGCTAAGTCGGCTCGATCAAGAACGCGCGCGATCTCATCAGCTTGCTCGCCGCTTTGCTCAGAAGTGCCTTCGTCGTTGTCGGATAGGTCCAAGGATCTCATCGCATAGGACTGGCCAGCTTCAAGAGCGTCAAGAATGTCTTCAGTAGTTGCGTCGAGGTGGTGCGCCAGTTCAGCAATCGTTGGCGCACGTTGCAGGGTTTGCTCAAGATCCTGCCGAGCCACATTGACCTGGCGAGAGAGGTCCTGCAGGCGTCGAGGCACCTTCAGGGCCCAACCATGATGGCGAAAGTGCTGACGAATTTCGCCAAGGATGGAACTCATGGCAAAAGCCGTAAAAGTTTGGCTGCGTTCAGGATCAAATCGATCAACGGCATGGATCAGGCCAATGGATCCGGCTTGAATCAGGTCATCCAGGGGTTCACCACGGTTGGCGTAACGCTGGGCAATGTGGCGAACGAGGGGTTGATGCAAAACGATCAATGCTTCACGAATCGATTCGCGGGCAGGATCGTCAGGAAGCAGAGCGGCAAACTTGTCAATTAAGTCGCGCTCAGCCTGGTAGGTGCTTGCTAAATCCGAGGACATTAGGAAGGAATCTGCACTCGATATTGGACGTTAAGTGTGAGTTCGAAGAGCGGGTCTGCGGGTTGAACCACGACATCCACGGATTGAGCCAGGGTTGTCAGGACAGTCCAGGACAGCGATTGCTCAAGGACGGGCTCAGAATTGGAGGTAGTGGTGATCAGCGTGACATACATGAGCTCATCGCGGTGCTGAAGATGAATGGTGATCAGCGCATCTGTGTGCGAATGCTCAAGCAAGAGCGCGAATGCTTCACTGACGACGAGTCGCAAGTCGTCTACATCATCGGCTGTTGCCCCAACGGCTGCCACAGTGCTCGCCACCGCGCTGCGCGCGATCGCGGCGTGGGCAGGCGTGGCAGGAACCTGCAAGGTGATAGTTCCGCGGATGGGTTCACCGCTTACACCTACGCCAGCGTTGGGAAATTGAGGAAATG
>CAMCVY010000111.1 GCA_945881995.1 Bifidobacterium breve
CCTTGGGGCCGCAAACTATTTTTGTCGCGGCGGAACGCGCCTAGGAACGCCCAAGGGGTTGGCGGCCAACATCTACCGTTACAACCGCTCAGAGTCTTACGTGAAGCTAGTGCTCGGAATCATGCGTGAGTACGGCGCAAATGTAAAGATCGTCCCCACGCAAGAGGCGCCAACGTCAGCAGCCGCCAAGACAGCCGCGGCCAAGAAGAAAGTCGTTCGCAAGCCAGTCGTGGTTCCCACTCAGTCCCCAGAACCCACTCCTGCTCCCACTCAGACAGTGGCTGGGCCAGGAACCGGAATCGAGAACCCCTCAGGTCCCCGAGTTCGTTAAGTCCCTATTTCGACTTGCGTCGGGCAGCGTTGCGCTTTTCTGATGGACGCCACACGGTTTCGCCAGCATCAATAGCATCTTGACGCTGCTTGTCACCAAATTCAGCCAAAGCTTCAGCCAGTGACTCAACCGTGGCTTCTGGAGCCATGACATCAATGCGCAATCCGTGTTCGGTCGCGGTCTCAGCCGTGGCCGGGCCGATGCAGGCAACAACGGTGGTGGCGTGTGGCTTGCCCGCAATACCTATCAAGTTACGTACCGTGCTTGATGACGTGAATACCACTGCATCAAAGCCACCAGTCTTGATCTGTTCACGTGTGTGTGCGGGGGGCGGTGCTGCACGCACCGTGCGGTACGCCGTGACGTCATCGACTTCCCAGCCCAGTTTGATCAAACCTTCAACCAATGTCTCCGTCGCAATATCTGCGCGCGGAAGGAACACACGGTTGATCGGGTCCAGCAGATCGTCATAGTCTGGCCAGTCCGCCAACAAGCCAACCGATGATTGCTCGCCAGAGGGAATCAAGTCAGGACGCACACCGAACGCGATCAACGCATCGGCTGTGGATTCACCAATGGCGGCCACCTTCAAACCAGCTAAGGCACGTGCGTCAAGGCCGTACTCCTCGAACTTTTCGCGCACTGCCTTGACCGCATTGGCTGACGTGAACGCCACCCACTGATAGCGACCTGAGACCAACCCATGCACGGCACGCTCCATCTGTTGCGGCGTGCGGGGTGGCTCAACACTGATCGTGGGAACCTCAATCGGGATCGCGCCACTGCTGACCAATTGATCGCTCAAAATTCCCGCTTGGTCGCGAGTACGCGGAACGAGAACTCGCCAACCAAACAAGGGCTTGGTTTCAAACCACGACAGCTTGTCGCGGGCCGAAACAGCATCGCCCACGACAACAACGGCATCGGTGAGATCGCCCATAGCCGACAGCGGCTTGGCCAACTCAGCGAATTCACCCAGAGCACCAACAGCTGTTCGCTGATCGGTCGTGGTTCCGCGAACCGTCACCGAGATCGGTGAGCCAGGATTGCGTCCGGCGGACAACAACGACGCCACGATTCCATCAATGGCACCAGCGGTGTTCAAGATGACCAACGTGGCAGTCAGGTGATCTGTCCAGTTCAATCCAGTGGTTGCATCCAAGACGTGCACGTCAT
Source organism: Bifidobacterium breve (assembly GCA_945881995.1). Classification (GTDB taxonomy): domain Bacteria; phylum Actinomycetota; class Actinomycetes; order UBA12327; family UBA12327; genus AcAMD-2. Next base: position 1,508 of record CAMCVY010000111.1, read on the forward strand.
GGGACTTGCCACCCAGCAGCGGAACACCGACGTAACTAGGAATTCCCGTTGCGCGCGCAACACCTGGAACAACTTCCATCGGCAGCTTGGCCTTGGCCACCGTCGGCCCCTCGACAGCCAGCACGCCGTCGGTAACAGGGTCTCCAACGACGATACGGGCCACTACAGCGCCAGTCTTTGCAGCCTCAACAGCGGCCTTAGCGCCATCGTCAATCGCGCCTTCGACCTCTTTGTCTGAGGTCACGATCAGTACCTGGGCATCGGCATGCGCGCGCGCGATGATCGGAGCTGGCACCGCAGCGTCGGCAATCACCACGTCGGCTGCCGAGATGACGTCAGCTGCGCGGACGGTGAGCAGGCCAGGGTCGCCTGGGCCAGCACCAATAAAGGTCACGGAACCCTTGATGGTCTTCTTCGTTGATCGTGCTGTCGTCACGAAATGTTCTCCAGTGCTGTTGAGGGGGAGGTGCGCTTGCTGGTCTTACGGGTGCGCAAACCTTCAGCGCGTTGCTGCTGGTGAAAAGCCAAGATCTGAAGTTCGGTTCCTAAATCAACCTTGCGAACATCCACTCCTTGCGGAACGGTTAAAACGCTCGGGGCGAAGTTCAAAATGCTCGTGACACCAGATGCAACGAGGCGATCGCAGACCGCTTGAGCAGCTGAAGCCGGCGTGGCAATGACGCCGATGCTGGCGGAGTGTTCGGCAATAACCGCCTCTAGTTCGACAAGATCGCGGACCTCGACACCGGCGATGGTTTGTCCCACCAAATCGGAATCGGAATCAATCAGGCCCACGATGCGAAAACCTCGATCGGCAGAACCCGCATATCCAGCGAGTGCGTTACCCAGATTTCCTACTCCCACGATCACCACGGGCCAATCCTGGGCATAACCAATTTCGCGGGCGATCTGGAAGAGCAAGTACTCCACGCGATATCCCACTCCACGAGTGCCGTACGAACCCAAGTGCGAAAGGTCCTTGCGAAGTTTGGCCGAGTTCACACCACACACTTCCGCGAGCTCATGGGATGACACTGATTCCACGCCCGATTCCAGCAACGAGGTCAGAACCCGGTGGTAGATCGGAAGGCGCGCAACGGTGGCATCGGGAATTGCGTGAGTTGACTTACGCAAATCGGTGACACGAGCGGGGGAAGGCACAGCGGCTCCATCGAGGGGAAGGAAAATTCTGCGAGTTCTCAGGGTAGAACGCTTGTGAACGATCGCACAAAGTCTGGAGGCAATCGTCTCACTATGTGAGATGCCAGATGTGAGATGTGCGAGGCGGGAGCCAGGCCTGCTAGCGCGAGAGTGCGCGACGCAGTCGGTCCGCGTCGACCCAAAAGAAATCATGTTGGACACCGTCCACGAGCGTGACTGGAATTTGCTCCCAGTACCTGTCGTAGAGCTGCTGGTCAGTCGTGATGTCTATTTCTACAAAGGTTTCACCAAGCTCAGCGGTGACCTGAGAAATGATGATGCGAGCGTCATCACACAGATGACAACCGGCACGAGTCAACAAGGTGACTCGGGGCGGCGAAGGGGTCAACGGCTACTTCTTGTTACGACGCTGAACGCGAGTCTTCTTGAGCAGCTTGCGATGCTTCTTCTTAGCCATGCGCTTGCGCCGCTTCTTGATGACTGAACCCACTGGAATTCCTCGCGTTATTGGTTAGGTGACCTGCTCAGGCATGAGCAGATGGGGAAAGTTTACCTTGAATGCCTAGGCAGTCTCGATGAAGGCTTTGCCGAGGTAGTCGTGCACTGCACGCTCATCAACTCGGAACGAACGGCCCACGCGCAATGCGGGGAGCTCGCCACCATGCACCAAGCGGTACACAGTCATCTTGCTAACGCGCATAACTTCTGCGACTTCAGCGACCGTAAGGAACCGAACTTCAGACAACGGGCGCTCTGTTGCAGACATCAGTTACACCGGGCTTTCATTGAATGAGCGTTACTGCTGAGCGCAGTTACCGTCTCGGACTGTTCTTAACAAAGGCTTACTTTAGCCAGCCCCAATTTGAGCCCGCAGGGGGATTGGGAAATTGGTCTGATTTATTTATTTGGCTCGTTATTGCGCTGAATCGGGATCTAACCCAAAGTGCGGGAAAACCGCAGTCCTGGTCTGTTCAATGGCCTGATCGGTCGCATCGTCGGCGCGCCGATCACTCACCCAGGAATAGGTGCTGCAGGCCGCGTTTTCCCCAGCCGTTGCCGGTGCTTTGATGCCTGTTAAAGCCTCAGTTTCGCTGCGCCACAAGGCTGGGAGCTCGGTGTCGGTCGATAAGCCGTGACCACACACCTCAGCAATTAATTGAGTCCACGCTCGTGGAACCACATCGACAATGGCGTAGCCACCACCACCCGTAACCACCCACTTGCCCTTAGTGAATTTGTGAACCCACTGGTGGATGCGCTGGGCCATTGCCGTTTGACCATCAATGCTCAAATTCATATGGCCGAGTGGGTCAGCGTGGTGTCCATCACACCCATGCTGGGAGATCACCACGTCAGGCCCGAATGCGGCCAGCAGCGGCGGCACGATCGCATCAAGTGCGCGCAGCCACTGCGCATCACCGGCACCGGCGGGCAACGCACAGTTGACCGCGGTTCCATCCGCACCCGCACCACCGGTGTCGGTCGGCCAGCCGGTTCCTGGGAATTGCGTGATGCCACTTTCGTGGAGCGAGATGGTCATCACGCGCGGATCGTCCCAAAAAATGCGCTCAACCCCGTCGCCGTGGTGCACGTCCACATCGATATAGACGACCCTTTGTGCACCGTTAGCTAAGAGCCACGAGATTCCCACCGCTAAGTCGTTGTAGACACAAAACCCGGATGCACTCTCGGCCATTGCATGATGAAACCCGCCAGCGATGTTGATGGCGTGATCATGCTCGCCACTCCACACGGTGCGGGCGGCTTCCAAGGTGGCGCCTGCAATTAATGCAGTGGCCTCGTGCATGGTCACAAACAATGGATTGTCATCTGTGCCCAAGCCATACTCAAACTGGGACTCAGCGCTAGGTTGCGAGCACTCAATCACCGCTTCGATGTAATCCCCACTGTGTACCAGGCCCAGTTCATCAACCGATGCTGCAGCGGGCTCAACGACGTCAACATTGTCCAAGGCCAGCAAACCCAATTGGTCAGCCAAATCCATGGTTAAGGAAACCCTGATCGGCGATAACGGATGGCCGCGACCAAAGTCGTAGGCGACCATCGCCTTATCCCACATGATCGCCACTGACTCACTCATTGAACCCACGCTACTCCGTGCGTAACGCCACCACGGGATCCAGGCGACCTGCTCGACGAGCTGGTGCCACACCAAAGAAGATCCCCACCCCAGCGGAGACCCCAAAGGCTAGGAGCGGAGACCACCACGAGATCTGGGCCGGCAAGGGGGACAGGGCCGAGGCCGCAAGCGATGCGCTGACTCCAAGGGCGATTCCGATGAGTCCGCCGATGGAGGTCAAGAGGACTGCCTCAATCAGGAATTGCACGAGGATGTCACGCTGGCGAGCCCCCAAAGCTTTCCGCAAGCCAATCTCGCGGGTGCGTTCGCGCACTGACACCAACATGATGTTGGACACCCCGACGCCACCCACCAGAAGTGAAATCGCCGCAATAGCAGCCAGCACCAAGGTGAGCAGCCCGAGAATCTGCCCAATGGTGCCCAGGATTTGAGTTTGTGTAACAGCTGAGAATTTGTCTCCTGGGTATTTCTCCGCCAACGCATCAAGGATGCGCTTTTGGATTGCCGGAATGCTGTCGATGGTTGGAGCCTTTACCGCAAGTGCATCAATGCGCTCGACACCAAAGAGTCGCTGCGCGGATGTGACCGGCACGTGGATTTCAGCATTGCGGTCGACGCCAAACGTTGAGCCCACATCAATAAAAGTGCCAACGATGCGAAAGCGCACGCCAGCGATAGTGATCTGCCGCCCTATCGGGTCCACATCGCCAAAGAGTTTGCGCGCCGACGATGAACCCAAGACAGCAACGCGGCGTCGAGTATCCACATCAGCCGCCGAGACATAACGTCCTCGCGCGATGGGGCGATCAAAGACATTAACTACGGTTTCATTGGTGCCATTAATCGTGGTGAAAACTTCCTTGTCCCCCACCCGAACCAGTTCGCCTGACTGAACAGTGGTGGCGACCGCGTT
>CAMCVY010000112.1 GCA_945881995.1 Bifidobacterium breve
CACCGATGCCAGTTCAGTTGACGCCGCCATTGCTGAAATTGCTGAAAAGCAAGGGGCCGTCGAAGTGTTGGTTGCTAATGCGGGCATTACGCGCGACACCCTGCTGATGCGCATGACTGATGACGACTTCACTTCGGTTCTTGACGCCAACCTGACCGGTGCCTTCCGCGTCATTCGGGCCGCGTCAAAGACCATGTTGCGCAGCCGCAAGGGGAGTATCGTGCTGATGTCTTCGGTAGTTGCCATGACCGGATCAGCGGGTCAAGCAAACTATGCAGCCTCGAAGGCCGGCATGGTGGGGCTTGCGCGTTCACTGGCCCGCGAATTGGGTTCACGATCAATCACGGTGAACGTGGTTGCGCCGGGTTTTATTGACACCGACATGACGTCAGAGCTTGGTGAGGACCGCAAAGCGCAGATTCTGGCTCAGGTGCCGCTGGCCAGGTATGGAAGCACCGACGACGTTGCCAACACTGTGCTGTTTCTGACTTCAGATGCGGGGGCTTACATCACGGGAGCTGTTATTCCCGTCGATGGTGGATTGGGCATGGGTCATTAGTTCACAGATTTCGTTGGTAACGGCCTAAGTGAGAGGGAATTGACGTGGGTTTGCTAGAGAACAAGACGATCCTGGTTACCGGGGTACTCACCGACGCATCGATTGCGTTTCACGTAGCCAAGCTTGCCCAGGAGCAGGGCGCCACAGTCGTCCTGTCCTCGTTTGGGCGTGCCAGCAGGTTGACGCAGCGGACCTCTGGCCGCTTGCCATCCACGGCGCCTGTGGTTGAGCTTGATGTCACGTCGGAAGAGGACTTGGCTGCGCTTCCCGATCGGTTGCGTGAGGTGGGAATAGACAAGCTCGATGGCGTTTTGCACTCCATTGGATTTGCACCAGAAGCAGCCCTAGGCGGCAACTTCCTCAACACCGCATGGGAAGACGTGGCCACGGCTGTTCATGTTTCAGCGTTCTCCTTGAAATCTTTGACCATGGCCTGCCTGCCACTTTTTGGCGACAAGGCCAGCGTTGTTGGCTTGGACTTTGATGCCACGGTGGCCTGGCCCAAGTACGACTGGATGGGTGTCGCCAAGGCTGCGTTTGAATCCACGTCTCGCTACCTTGCCCGCGACCTGGGTCCACGAGGCGTGCGGGTCAATCTTGTGGCCGCGGGTCCTATCGCCACGATGGCGGCCAAATCAATTCCTGGTTTTACCGACTTTGAACATGTGTGGGCCACTCGGGCACCGATCGGTTGGGACATCTCTGACCCGGTTCCGGCAGCACAGGGGTGCGTGGCACTTCTGTCAGACTGGTTCCCCGCTACGACGGGTGAAATCGTGCACGTTGATGGGGGAGTTCACGCCATCGGTGCGTAGGGGTCTGAACTGCTTGCGGCTTCGATGGCTCGCCTGGTCACGGATTTCAATTCAGACAAAGACTGCGATCGCGCTGCCTGCGATGAGGCGCTGACTGCGCCCCCGTTGTGTTGATCAGCAAGGGTTAAGACCGTGTCAATGCGTAACGCGGTTTTCAAAAGCTCGGTTCTGCTGGAGTCCCAGTCGCTGGGAACGTGGACCTGAACCTGATGGACGATGCCATCATCGATGGTGTCCCTTCCCGCGGCGACATCGAGGTCACTGAGTTGCTCTGCGACGTCTCTGATCGTTCGCTTCAACAGTCGGGCGATGTCAACCGGGTCGGTGCACGGGTGCACTGATACTGGTGAGTGCAAGCATTCCCAGGTACCTGATTCGGGAGTGGGAATCAATATTCGATCGCCGGGAACGATGACAACGGCCGCTCCTTGGTTGACGGCACGAGCGGTGACGTCGGACGTGGTGCTCCATTCACCGGGATCCCCCGGTCGGGCCAAGTTGAGGAAGACGCGAGTCTGCGGTGTGCGCGCAACAAAGGCTGCGACCAAGGCCAAGGAGATCGATTCGCCATCACCATCAAAGTTGATCACGTTGAGCGATCCACATGCATCCACCACGTCATCGGGGCTGACGAGTCCATCGGCTGCAGCGGCTAGCCAGAGCGCGAGTTGGGATGCTCTAGTGGTCTCAATCACCCGCCACACAGTAGAGGGTCTGGGAGTGGCTTGGCACCTTGCGCGCCTGTGGTGCCCTAGGTTTGATGTGTCTGGTACAGGTCCGAGTCTGGAGAGCGATGATTGAAGGAGTGGACACCACGGATGACGTGGTGGTTCGCCTCAAAGACCTCACCATTTTGCGTGGTGGGTTGCGCATCCTTGACGGCATCAATTGGACGGTCTATGAGGGCCAACAATGGATCGTCCTGGGTCAAAACGGGGCGGGCAAGACCACCTTGTTGGAGTTGCTTTCAGCGTCAGTGCAGCCAACAACTGGCTTAGCTGAACTTCTTGGACAGCGCCTGGGTTACACGGATATTTTTGAACTCAAACCTCGGATTGGCTTAACCAGCGCCGCTCTGGCAGATCGGTTGCCACCGAACGAAACAGTGCTGGACGTGGTGATGACTGCGTCATACGCGATTGTCGGACGATGGCGTGAACGGTACGAATCCGCTGACCACGCCCGAGCCCATGCTCTCTTAGCGCAATTGGGCGTATCGCATCTAGGAACGCGCACCTTTGGCACATTGTCTGAGGGTGAACGCAAACGGGTTCAGATCGCCCGCGCCCTCATGCCGGACCCTGAACTTCTTTTGCTTGACGAGCCCGCGGCCGGCGTTGATCTGGGTGGCCGGGAAGACTTAGTGGGGCGCCTGGGCGAAATGGTGTCGGGGGATTGGGCACCCACGAGCATCATGGTCACGCACCACCTCGAGGAGATCCCGGCTGGGTACACCCACGCCCTGCTCTTGCGTGCCGGCCGAATATTCGCCACCGGTCCGTTAGCGGATGTATTGACGCCCACGAATTTGTCTCAGACCTTTGGAGTGCCCCTCGGGGTGTATCGCTACGGTGATCGCTGGGGCGCAAGGCTGTTGCGTTAGGCCGGAAATGCCGAAAAGTTTCGTATAGTCAACTCACGCCGAATAAAGGGGATTACTCATGAGTCACGCTGTTGCGGTTTCCGATGCCATTACGCCATCCAGGGGCCGTGCTGTAGGAGCCTTTGTGATTTTCCTTGTTGCTGCGCTACTCATTCCGGTCGGAGTGATCGGGAGTTGGGCGTCACGGACGGTCGCCGATACCGATCGCTACGTGGAAACCGTTACTGCGCTTATTGATTCACCTGAAGTGCGTGCGGAAGTCAGTATGCAACTAACTAATATCTTGTTTGACGCCCTGCCCACTGGTGAACTAGCGAAGTCTGTATTGCCCAACAATGGAGACGCGCTATCAGGAATTGTGACCCAAGCCGCGAAGGCAGCTCTACAAAACGCAGTGGCCTCGGCCCTAGCCTCGCCGCAGGCACGCAAAGCGTGGGAGACATTGAACCGTCAGATCCAGTCGAACCTGATTGCAGCCCTTCAGGGCGATAGCAACAGCGTGTTCCAAATTAAGGGCGATGCCATCGTCTTGGATACCGGTGTCCTGATTGAGCGAGTTCGCACTTTGTTGGTTGAGCAAGGGCTCACTGTTTTTGCCAACATTTCCGTGCCACAAGCCGCTGATCGCGAACTTGTTCTTGTTCGTGATGAGCAGGTCAAGGTCGTCAGTACGACCTATCGCATTGTTCAACCGTTGGCTAATGGCTTGATCTGGGTGGCATTGTTGCTCTTGGCGCTTGGCGTTGTGGTGATTAACCGCCGACGAGTAGGTATTTTGATCTCTGGTTGGATCTTCTTGCTGACGGGCGCCTTTATCTTGGCCACGTTTGGTGTCGCGAAGTCGCTGGCTCTCAGTGGTTTGTCTGTGGCGGAAGACTCGTGGCAGGCCGTAACCGCGGAAACCGTGCTTCGCTACCTGCCAGGTCTGGGCCGTACGTGTGTGGCCATTGGCATCGTCGCCATCGCCGCTGGGGTCATCGCTGGTTCGTCGTCTTTGGGCCAATGGATTCGCAAGGTGTTCGTCACCGGCTCGAGCCTGCTTGGTCGTGAGATTGGCAAGCTCGGTCCCATCGCCCAGCAAGCCGGCAACGTGGCAAGTAAAAAGAAGATCATCGCGGTCGTCATCCTGGTGTTGGCCTTTGTCGGGCTGTACACCAGTGACACGGTCAGCGCAGGTCGTGTTGCCTGGGTGACCGCGCTCGGCTTGATTGCCTGGTTTATCACGTTCGCCTTGGCCGCAGCTGGTGGCGGAGTCGAAGCAGCCGGTGAACCCGCGGTGGAAGCGGCTGCTGAGGGCGACGCGCTCCTTGGATAGTTGGCAAGACATCACCTCGCTTGATGACGAACGAGTGCGCCTGTATAACCAATTGACCGACGTGCAATTACGCAGCGTGTTGGAGCCTGCAGAAGGCATCTTCGTTGCCGAGGGCGCCAAAGTCATTGAACGGGCCATCGGCGCTGGTTTCACGCCGTTGAGCATCTTGGGAACCAGCAAGTGGTTGGGGCTCATGGATGCCCAGCAGATTGTTCCTGCTGATATTCCTCGGTACGTCGCAAGTGAAGCCGTCTTGGAGTCCTTGACCGGCTATCAGGTTCATCGCGGGGCTCTCGCACTGATGCGTCGCAAGCCCACACCGAGTGTGGAGACCTTAACCTCGTCAGCGCACCGGGTGGTGCTCTTGGAGGATCTCAAGGAACACACCAATGTGGGCGCCATCATCCGTAGCGCCGCAGCTTTCGGTGCTGATGCTGTTCTGGTCAGCAAAGCATGTGCGGACCCGCTCTATCGCCGGGCCATCAAGGTCTCCATGGGGACGGTCTTCCAGGTTCCCTGGACGGTGGTTGAAGACTGGGATCGGTGCTTGGCTCAATTGGCTGAGGTTGGCTTCTCGCTAGTGGCATTGACACCAACTACTGATGCGCAAGACATCAGGGCGTTTGCTGCAACAGATCCTGACAAGGTCGCCATGGTGTTAGGTACGGAAGGTCCGGGTTTAAGCCGAGCATCTCTGGCTCGATGTGACGTCACCGTACGGATCCCGATGTCAGCTGGGGTGGATTCGCTGAATGTCGCTGCAGCTGCAGCTGTTGCACTGTTTGCCTTGCAGCCTTAATCCTCGCGCACTTGATCAATGATGTCTGCCAGTTGGAGTGAATCCTCGTTAGACATCAAGGTCGCGGAACCTTGGCGCATCACCTCTCCGCACTGTTCAACCATCAACTGGTAGGGATCACAACTTTCAAAAACTTCAGAAGTGTTCGAGCCAGTACTAGTGTCGGTCAGAGTGAGTTCGCAGGGTGACTTCCACACGGTGAACGCCTCAGCGCCGGTCCACGACAAGGTTGCGAGCGTTCCCGTGACCCGAAATGTCTGTTCGGCGGGGGAGTTGATCGAAACTCGCCAAGTGACCGGAACATCGTTCATGAGGAGCTCGGCCTGGGTGGTCAGATCGACTCCGTCCTTGCCGTGGGACTTCAGGGTTCGCCTACGAACAATCTCCACATCGCTGACTGGCTGACCAGTAGCCGCTCCAATCACCTGCATTGCTGAGTCGAGCGTGTACGGGCCCACATCAAGGGTCGCTCCGCCGCCGCGCGAAGCCTGCAGCCGGTAATTGTCCTCGGGCACTCC
>CAMCVY010000113.1 GCA_945881995.1 Bifidobacterium breve
CGTCCTCATCGGAGTACCCAAAGATGCCGATCGCGTCTAAGCGTGCCTGGGTGAGGAAGCGCTCCAGCTCATCGAGATCGGCTTGGGTCTCACCAGGAAAGCCAACGATGATGTTGGAGCGAATTCCCGCATCGGGTGCGAGCTCGCGAATCGAAGCGATGAGTTGCAAGAACGAATCAGTGTCACCAAAGCGTTGCATGCGGCGCAACACCTCGCCGGAACTGTGCTGGAAGGACAAGTCAAAGTAGTTCGCAACATTCTCGGTTTGCACCATCGCCTTGATCAAGGCAGGTCGCATCTCGGCTGGCTGCAGATACGCCACTCGAACCCGTGCAATGCCTTCAATCCCGGCGATCTCGGGCAACAATTCCTCGAGCGCACCCAAAGCACCCAGGTCCTTGCCATAGGACGTGGAGTTTTCTGACACCAAGATCAGTTCACGAGCACCCGAAGTGGCCAGCCACTGGGCTTCGGCCAAGACTTCACCAGGCCGGCGCGAAAGGAACGAGCCGCGAAACATCGGGATAGCACAAAAGGTGCAACGGCGATCGCACCCGGAGGCCAATTTCAAGTTCGCTACCGGTGAATCGTCCAGTCGCTGGCGCATGATGGGCGGACCTGAGGCCGGACGACCACTGACTTGCTCATCATCGCGACCGGGACCGTGGAATGCGGCTTGGCGCTCCCCTGGTGCCATGGGCAACAACAAACGTCGATCTTGTGGCGTGTGTGATGTCGGCCGCTCGCCGTGCACCACAGCATCAACGATGGCTGAAATGTTTTGGTAGTCATCAAAGGACAACACCGCGTCGGCTTCGGGAAGTTCATCAGCAAGTTCTTGGCCATATCGCTCAGCCATGCATCCCACAGCGATAACTGCCGGTGAATGGGTATCTGTCTTGAGGTCCGCGGCGGCGATCAGCGCGTCAACCGAGTCCTTTTTGGCAGCTTCAATGAATCCGCAGGTGTTAACCAGCACCGCGTCAGCGCTTTGCGCATCCTCAGTGAGGGTCCAACCGCCTTCGGCCAAGCGGGCAGCGAGTTCCTCAGAGTCCACATCATTGCGAGCACAACCCAGCGTGACTAATGCAACCGTGCGTGACGAGTCGAGCTGACTCATCATTCTCCGCGTAACGACGCCATGATTGACATCAACTCATCAGGAGCTGCCAACACTTCACGGGGCTTCGAACCTTCGCTAGGTCCGACGATTCCGCGTGATTCGAGCAGGTCCATCAAGCGACCTGCCTTGGCAAAGCCCACGCGCAGCTTGCGCTGCAGCATCGAGGTTGATCCCAACTGCAACGAGACGACCAATTCGGCTGCCTGGAGCAACAGGTCAAGGTCATCGCCAATGTCTGCGTCAATGTTGCGACTCGCACTGGCAGGAGCGGTGATGTCCTCGCGGAAATCAGGATCGCGCTGGTCCTTAACCCATTTAACGATCTGGTCAATCTCGGCTTCCGACACGTAAGCGCCTTGCATACGCACGGCCTTGCTCGCACCCATAGGCAAGAACAACGAGTCACCGTGACCAATGAGCTTTTCGGCTCCTTGCTGGTCCAAGATCACGCGAGAGTCAGTAGCCGACGAGGTAGCAAAAGCCAAACGACTAGGAACGTTGGCCTTGATCAAACCGGTCACCACATCAACGCTGGGACGCTGGGTAGCAAGCACCAAGTGAATACCGGCAGCACGCGCCAACTGGGTGATCCGAACGATCGCATCCTCAACATCGCGAGGGGCCACCATCATCAAGTCAGCCAGCTCATCGACGATCACCAGCAGGTAGGGGTAGGTCTTGAGTTCGCGCTCACTACCTGGCGGCAACGTCAATGCCCCACTACGAACAGCGCGGTTGAAGTCGTCAACGTGGCGGAAACCAAAGTGCGAGAGGTCGTCGTAGCGCATGTCCATCTCGCGCACGACCCACTGCAAAGCCTCTGCGGCTTTCTTGGGGTTGGTAATGATCGGGGTGATCAGGTGTGGGACGCCCTCGTAGGCCGTGAGTTCCACGCGCTTGGGGTCAATCAAGACCATGCGCACTTCTTCAGGGGTCGAACGCATCAACACCGAGGTGATCAACGTGTTAATACACGTGGACTTGCCAGCACCCGTGGCACCAGCGACCAAAACGTGAGGCATCTTGGCCAAGTTCGCGATGATGAAGTGGCCCTCAATGTCCTTACCCAGCGCCACCATCATCGGGTGGTTTTGTGAGGAGGCTTCCTTGCTACGAATGACATCGCCGAGTTGGACCACATCGCGATCAACGTTGGGGATTTCAATACCAATAGCGGACTTACCAGGAATGACATCAATGATGCGCACATCGGCGCTCTTGACGGCATACGAGATATTGCGCTGCAAGGCGGTGACTTTTTCCACCTTGATGGCCGGGCCAAGTTCGACTTCGTAACGCGTGACGGTGGGGCCACGAGTAAAGCCGGTGACTTGCGCGTCAATACCGAACTCATCCAAAACACCGCTCAACGCAGCAATGATGGTTTCGTTGGCCTTGGAACGCTCCTTGGGTGGTTCACCCTGGTTCAACAAGTCCTTTGGCGGCAAGCGGTACGCCTTGGTGTTGCGCGGACGAGCAGCCGGAGCCGGCGTAGCTGTTGCTGGCGTCGAGGCCGTCGCTGCTGGTGCACTGTGAGCAGCAGTTGCGGCGGCCTGAGCTGCAGCGATATCGGTCAAACTGACTTCGATCGTGGGGTGATCGGGGCTGACGACGAAATCTTCGATCGGCTCGTCGATTTCCTCTTCCGTCTCGTCGGTACCAGCGATGATCGGGGAATCAAAGGGGCGGTCGCGGTCGGGGGCGATCTCAAAGTCAGGCTCGACTTCTTCGTCGCGTGCAAAAAGTGAGGACAGGCCGGTCATGCGCCAGGCTTTTTGGCCAAAGGTTTCGTATTCCTCGTACTCTTCGTCGTCTTCTTCTTCGTCGTCATCATCGTTTTCTTCTTGATCACGCAGGTCAATGACGTCTTCTTCTTGCGAACCAAAGCGCGCGCGGATCAGGCCAACGAGAGTGCGACCGTGTTCGGTGACTTCATGCACGGGAGTTGCGGTGAAAACCAGAAGTCCGAAAATGAAAACGAGAATAAACAGGAAACTAGAAATCCATGTACCCACCGCTGCAACAGCTGGCGAGGAAATAAAGAATCCGAGGTAGCCCGCGCCTTGACGCACTGCATCGGCGCCGTCAACGGGTTGCGGTGATCCCGAGATCAGGTGAGTCAGGCCCAAAAGGGCGACAAAGATGGCGGCGATACCGATGGCTATACGACCGGTCTCGGAGCTTTCGTCGGGGTGACGCATGAGGCGAACACCCAACGAGAACACGATGATCGGAACAAGCCACGCGATGCGCCCGGTGGCACTACCGATCAGGAACTGCAGGACCTGGGAGAGAACGCCGGCGCCACTGCCCCACACCGAAACACCCAGCACGACCGAGCCGGCAATAACGCCTAAGGCGATGCCGTCACGGCGGTCTTGGGGGGCGAGCTCGCGCTCAGGCCGGCCGATGCTGCGGACCACCGCTCCAACGGCATGAGCGATCGCCAGCCATAGAGCGGTGATTGCTCGGCCAAAGGCTCGAAGAATCTTGTAGCCCAGGCCAGGAGCAGGAGTGGACTTGGATGCGGCACGCGATCGGCTTTGAGGCGCGCGCGTCTGAGGGGAAGTTCTGGACGCCATAGCCAAACCCTAGGGGCGAAAGTGACGCGTGGGGACAGTCTTTGGGGGCGTGTCGGGGGTGATTAGCCCCCCACTCAGGCAGGAAATCAGACCTCGAGCACCACGGGCACGATCATGGGCCGGCGGCGGTGGGCTTCATTAACCCACTTGCCCATCGCCCGGCGCACGATCTGTTGGAGCTGGTGAACATCGGTGGTCCCGTGGGCCAGGGCTTCTTCTAGGGCCGCGGTTACTCGCGGAATGGCTGGCCTGAAGACCCGATCGTCTTCGCTAAAACCACGCGCCAGGATTTCTGGGCCGCTGACGACCTTGGCGCTAGCCAGATCCACGACCACAACCACGCTGATGAAGCCTTCATCGCGCAAAGTGCGGCGGTCCTTGAGCAAACTCTCGCTCACATCGCCCACCGATGAACCATCGACGTAGACATACCCACAGTCCACATAACCAGTAATTGAGGCGTGACCACCAACGAGGTCGATTACTACCCCATCATCGGCAAGCAAGACATTCTCGCGATTGATACCGGTGCGCACCGCGATTTCCGCGTTGGCCCGGAGGTGACGCCATTCACCGTGCACGGGCATCACGTGCTTGGGATGCACGATGTTGTACACGTAGGCCAATTCGCCAGCAGCAGCGTGGCCGGACACGTGGACCAAGGCGTTGCCCTTGTGAATCACGTTGGCGCCCAAGCGCGTCAAGCCATTGATGACTCGGCTGACGGCGTTTTCGTTGCCAGGAATCAACGACGAGGCCAAGATCACCGCGTCGCCTTCGCCAATCGTGATCTGGTGATCCATGTTGGCCATACGAGACAAAGCGGCCATCGGTTCACCTTGTGATCCGGTGCAAATCAAGACGACTTGATCATCGGGCAAGTTGTTGAGTTCGTCCAACGAGACGATGAGTCCCTTGGGGACATCGAGGTAGCCCAACTCTTGTGCCACACCCATGTTGCGCACCATGGAACGACCAACGAAGGCTGCCTTGCGACCGTGTTCTTGGGCCACATTGAGGATTTGTTGGATGCGGTGCACGTGCGAGGCAAACGAGGCCACGATGACGCGCTTGGGTGCTTGGCTAAAGGCACGATCAAGGGCCGGGATCAGGTCGCGCTCGCTGGTGACAAAGCCAGGAACCTCAGCATTAGTGGAGTCCACCAACAAGATGTCCACGCCAGCATCGCCCAACCGCGCGAACCCGTTCAAGTCAGTGATGCGGCCATCAAGTGGCAGCTGATCCATCTTGAAGTCACCGGTGTGCAAGACCACTCCGGCTTCGGTCTTGATAGCAACAGCCAGTGCATCTGGAATGGAGTGATTGACCGCAACAAATTCACATTCAAAGGGACCGAAGGTTTCGATCATTCCTTCTTTGACATCAAGGGTGTAACTCTTGATGCGGTGTTCCTTGAGCTTGGCTTCCATCAAGGCAAGGGTTAGACGCGATCCCACGAGTGGAATGTCATCGCGTTGACGCAGCACATAAGGAACCGCACCGATGTGGTCCTCGAGGCCGTGGGTCAAGATGATGGCTTCGACATCATCGAGGCGATCGGCAATGGCAGAGAAGTCCGGCAGGATTAAGTCCACACCTGGTTGAGCGTCTTCGGGAAACAGCACGCCGCAGTCAACGATGAGCAAGCGCCCGGCGTATTCAAAGACAGTCATGTTGCGACCGACTTCGCCCAGTCCACCCAGTGCGATGATGCGTAGGCCCTTGGGGTCAAGGGCCGGAGGTGTGCCTAATCCCATATGGGGATAAATCATTAGTTAGGTAGTCCTTCAACTCCGCCGTCGCGAAGATCAATGAGTAGTTGAGCACGCTCAGCGGCTGTGGCATCAACCAACGGCAGGCGCAATGCGCCACCACCAGCAAAACCCAGCA
>CAMCVY010000114.1 GCA_945881995.1 Bifidobacterium breve
CAGGACGGAACGCAAGCCCAGTGCCTTCAGATCAGCCACGGCTTGCGGCGTGGTCGGGCGCACGGTGTCGCGCACCACGATGTGGCCACGCACTGCGCCGTCCCAACCAACGGTCACAAAGGACACCGATGACCCCAGGTGCGATCCCCACGTGTCAGTGGCCGGATTGACGCCGACTTGAGCACTAACCCAGGCACCGCGACCAACAAAAACCTGCACGCCCTCGACGATTCCCTGCGCTCCCGAGCCTGCGGTGGCCAAAAAGTCAGAAACCGGCGGAACTGACGCGAGTGTGGCTGTTGCGTGGCGGGCAATGGCCTGGGCGATGGGGTGTTCGGCGGCTTCTTCGACCGCTGCCGCGCGGGTCAGGACCAGTTCGGGTGCATCACCTGCACTGACGGCGACTTCAACGACATCCATCACACCGGTGGTCAACGTTCCGGTCTTGTCAAAGACGACGGTGTCGATCGCGCGCGTTTGTTCCAAAATCTGTGGACCAGAAATCACGATGCCTAACTTCGCGCCACGACCCGTGCCGACCAGTAGAGCGGTCGGCGTAGCCAAACCAAGTGCGCACGGGCACGCAACAATCAACACGGCCACTGCTGCGGTGAAGGCGCCGTTGAGATCACCGGCAATCCCCCACCACGCCGCAAAGGTCACGATGGCGATGACAAAGATGATCGGCACAAAAATCGCGGAAACGCGATCGGCTAGTCGTTGAATCGGTGCTTTACCGGTTTGGGCTTGGCGAACGAGTTCGGTTATTTGCGCGAGTTTGGTGTCAGCGCCGATGCGCGTGGCCTGAACCATCAATCGCCCACCGACATTGACTGTGGCACCGGCCACCAGCGATCCCACACCCACGTCAACGGGCACGCTTTCACCGGTCAACAACGATTCATCAACCGAGCTGGTGCCCTCGACTACGCGCCCATCGGTGGCTATCTTTTCGCCTGGCCGGACCACCATGACCTCACCGACGGCGATCTCAGCGGCATCGACGGTGACTTGCTGGCCATCCCTGACCACTACGGCCTGCTTGGCGCCTAGTTCCATCAACGCCCGCAGGGCTGACCCCGAGGATCGCTTGGCACGGTGTTCGAGCCAGCGCCCCAATAGGACAAAGGAGGGCACTACAGCGGCGACTTCTAAGTACAGCGCGGGCGTATCCATATCCATATCCATAGCCAGATCGGATGCCTGGCCGGCGCCACCGAAAATCAGCGCCCACGCACTCCACAGATACGCAGCTAGCACTCCCACACTGATCAAGGTGTCCATCGTGGTCGCGCGGTGTCGGGCATTGACTAAAGCCGCAACATGGAACGGCCACGCACCCCACAGCGCCACGATCGAAGCGAGCGGAAAGACCACCCACTCCCAACCATCAAAGTGCAACGCATCAACCATCGAAATGACAGCCACCACAGCGGCCAATGGCAAACTGACCAATAGGCGCAGGGACAACAGCGCATCGGCTTTGCGCGTTGCCTCGTCGATGTCGTCGGTATTCGAATCAGCTGTAATCGCTCGCGCTTTGTAACCCGCGGCTTCCACCGTGGCGACCAAATCCCCCACTGCCACGTTGGCATCGCTCACGTGAACATCCGCGGTTTCGGTGGCGTAATTGACCGTCGCGGTCACGCCCTCCATGCGGTTGAGCTTCCTCTCAATGCGTGCAGCACACGAGGCACAGGTCATCCCCATCAAGGCGAGTTCGACGTTCTTCGTCGGCGCCACGGTGCTCATAGCTGATTCAACGCTCACAACGTGAATCTATTCCTTCGCTGGTCATTACTCCGCTAGTCATTTCTGCACTGGCGCGGATTGGGTTGCTTCCTCAATGGTGGCGGTGTCATCCAAGGCGCGCAAGGAGCTCAAGACCTGCTCCGTGTCAGTGGTCAGCCAAAACGGAGGCAGCGACCGGCGAATGTAGGCGCCATACCGGGCGGTTTGCAGGCGAGGATCCAAAATCGCCACCACACCCTTGTCTGTCGAGGTGCGAATCAAGCGACCAGCGCCCTGGGCCAACATCAACGAGGCTCGCGGGACCGAGACCGTCATGAACCCATTGCCCCCAGCAGCATCGGCTGCGTTTTGCCGCGCCTCTACCAACGGGTCATCAGGTCGCGGGAACGGAATCTTGTCAATGATCACCAACGTGCACGCATGTCCGGGGACATCCACACCCTGCCACAAAGAAAGCGTTCCAAACAAACACGTGCGCGGTTCGGCCGCGAACCGATCAATCAGTTGTGGCAACGGTGCATCCCATTGCGTCATCAGCGGAACACCTAATCGCGAACGCACTTCATTAGCTGCAAGTTGCGCAGCCCACTTCGAGGAGAACAATCCCAAGGTGCGACCACCGGCAGCGTTGACCAAATCAACAATGCGGGTGAGGAATTCCTCGGCCAACACTCCGGATTGACTTCCACGTGCGGGCAAGTCGTCCGCGATGTAACAAATCCCCTGATTGGCAAAGTCAAACGGCGAGCCCACATCCAAACCGCTCCAGCGCATCGGTTCGTTGTCGCGACTGCGCACGATGTCGTCGTCACCACTGTCCTGGCTCTCCTCGCCAGGCCCATCCACCGGCGCTGCGACGGGCATTAACCCAACAGATGCGGCCAAAGCGTCGAAGTTTCCGCCTAATTTCAACGTCGCGGAGGTCAAAATCACCGTCGCATTGTCAAAGAGGGACGACCTCAAGAGCCGGGCCACCGAAAGGGGCGCCATAAAGATGGTTCGACCCTCGCGCGTATCGGTATCGAGCCAAGCCACGGTGTCATCGTTCATTTTGAGCAACTTGCCGGAGACTTCAAACAGCTCATCGAGGTCTGCTTTGGCAATCTGACGCGCACCGGCATCGCCACCGGCTTCCGCAGCCGCGCTATTGGGACCTAACTCGGCCAAACCTGCACGCGCAGCATCGCGCACTAACGCCAACGCGTTGAGCAGCGAACCCACGGGGCGCTGAAAACGACCAGCCGGCATCGACAACAACGCATCAGCCAATGCGCCGGCAGCATCAAGGAGCAGGTCCGACGAATCGCGACCAGCAGCACGGCGAAGGCGTTGAGCAGTGCGTTCAACAAAAGCCACTGACAATGCGCTGGTTGCCGCCGAGGTCGCGCGGTCGATGAGTTCGTGAGCCTCATCAACAACCACAGCAGTGTGCTCGGGCAAGACGGGAACGTTTTCCAACACATCAATAGCCAGCAACGAGTGATTTGTGACGACGATGTCGGCTTGCTTAGCCTTTTCGCGGGCGATTTCAGCAAAACAGTCCTGGACCAAGGGGCACGATTGCCCCATGCACTCCCGGCCACTGACGCTAAAGGCCCGCCAGACCCGCTCTTCGACGGGTGGTTCGAGTTCGAGCTTGTCGCCGGTGCGGGTTTCTTGGGCCCAAGCCCGCAGGTGTTGGGCCTGCTTGCCCATTTCAGTGGTCGCCCCGGCCTTGAGGTCCTCGGCCGGCATGGTGTCGGTGAACGCACCGGCATCAAACAAGGCGGTGGCACCGGAATCGGTTATTGACTTGGCCGAGGGGGCTTGATCGTAAACACGATTGAGGCACACATAGTTATTGCGCCCCTTCAACACAGCGAAGGTGGGACGACGACCAAGGATCGGCTCGACAGCTTTGACTAACGTGGGGATGTCACGATCGACCAACTGGGTCTGCAAAGCAATCGTTGCAGTAGCCACGATGACGGTGTCGTGATGCAGAAGCGCAGGAACTAAATAGGCCAGGGACTTCCCGGTACCGGTGCCGGCTTGCACCAGCAAGTGCTCACCCGAGACCAACGAGTTCTCCACTGCGGTGGCCATTTGTAATTGACTTGCGCGTGGTTCACCACCGATGGCAGCCACTGCCACATCCAACACATCAGAGAGCTGGGGAGCAGGATTGGTGGCCACGTGCCCATCCTCGCAGTGATCACCGTCAGGTGATGGTGAAGGGCTCCAGGGTGTCCTTGAACTCCGGCCCCACCAGAACGACCAAGGCAGTGCCGGTGTCGGTGTGCTCTTGGGACAGTACTTGCGCCTTGCGATGCAAGCGATCGATCAAATCACCGCGCTCATAAGGGATAAGTACTTCTAAACGCAGGTCTGGGCGGGGCAATTCGCTGGCCAACAGCTTGGCCAATTGGTCCATACCCTCGCCCGTGCGAGCCGAGACCACGACGTGGTGTGGCTCGCGCCGACACAGGGCCGCCACTACTTCCCCATCGGCAATGTCGGCCTTGTTCAGGACCACGAGTTCGGGAATGTTGTTCACATCGATGTCGGCCAACACTTCACGCACTGCAGAAATTTGCCCCATCGGGTCCGCGTTGGCTGCATCAACTACATGAACGATCAAGTCAGCGCCAGCGGCTTCTTCTAATGTCGAACGAAACGCTTCGACGAGTTGGTGCGGCAAGTGGCGCACGAAGCCAACCGTGTCGGTCACCGTGACATCGCGACCATCTTCTAAGTGCAATCGTCGAACGCTGGGGTCCAACGTCGCAAACAACGCGTTCTCCACCAACACACCAGAACCGGTGAGGCGATTGAGCAAACTGGACTTACCCGAGTTGGTGTATCCCACGATCGCAATCGATGGCACCGCGTTGCGCTCACGCTCAGCCCGCTTGGTGTGTCGCACTTTGCTCATATCGGCGATCTCGCGACGCAGTTTGCTCATCTTGGTGCGAATCCGGCGCCGATCGGTCTCAATCTTGGTCTCCCCTGGACCGCGCGAACCAATCCCGGCACCACCGGCGACCCGACCACCGGCCTGGCGGCTCATTGACTCACCCCAACCACGCAATCGCGGCAACATGTACTGCATCTGGGCCAATTCGACTTGAGCTTTACCCTCAGCGCTTTGGGCGTGCTGGGCAAAAATGTCCAAAATCAGCGCTGTGCGATCAACCACCTTGACCTTGACCACATCTTCGAGCTGAATCAATTGGCCAGGAGTCAGTTCCCCATCGCAAATGACGGTGTCTGCACCGGTGGCAATCACGATGTCGCGCAGTTCACGTGCTTTACCCGAACCGATGTAAGTCGCCGAGTCTGGTTTTGAGCGACGTTGAATCACGCCATCAAGAACCAGTGACCCAGCGGTTTCCGCAAGTGCTGCTAATTCGGCCAAAGAGTTTTCTGCATCCTGCGCAGTGCCTTCAGTCCAAATCCCCGCTAACACCACGCGCTCAAGACGCAGTTGTCGATATTCAACTTCCGTGACGTCAGTGAGTTCGGTCGATAAACCTGCAACGCGTCGAAGGGCTTGGCGGTCGGCAAGGTCAAGTTGATCGCCGTCGAAGTCTTCGGTAGTTGTCAACGTCACATCGCCAAGAATTGAAGTTCGCTGGCCGGGATTTCACCGGTAAGAACAGCTGGACCGCGCAGGTCAATGCCATCAGGGCGGGCCGTGACGGTC
>CAMCVY010000115.1 GCA_945881995.1 Bifidobacterium breve
CCGATCAATCTCGCGTCGGGCGATGCCGCTGGTCTGGCCTTTCAAGCCTGAGATCCGGCTTTCATTGCCACCGAGGTCGTCCGATAGGGTGACCTCTCCTTACGGGCTGTAGCGCAGCTTGGTAGCGCGCTTCGTTCGGGACGAAGAGGCCGTGGGTTCGAATCCCGCCACCCCGACAAGAAAAAGGACCGCCCATCGGGGCGGTTTTTTTCTTATGGGCTCTGGGATTCGGGAGGAGGACGCGCAAGCGTCCGACGGCTCCCGCCACCAGGGTCCCGGGATTCGGGAGGAGGACGCGCAAGCGTCCGACGGCTCCCGCCACCCCGACAACTATTTGCTGAGCTCTGCTGCCACGACTTCGGCGATTTGCGCCGTGTTAAGGGCTGCACCCTTGCGCAGGTTGTCCCCACAGACGAAGAAGTCGAGCACGTTGTCGAAGTCCGGCGCCTGGCGCACGCGGCCCACCCACGTGGGATCAGTCCCGACCACATCAGCAGGCGTTGGGAACACCATCGTCGCTGGATCGTCGAGCAATTCCACACCTTGTGCATCGCGCAAGATCTGCTTGGCTTCCTCAGCATTCACCGGATTTGCAAATCGAGCATGCACGGACAACGAGTGTGTCGTCAGAACGGGAACGCGCACACAAGTTGCTGAGACTTTCAAGTCGGGGATGCCCAAAATCTTGCGCGACTCATTGCGCACCTTGAGCTCTTCGGACGTGTAGTCATTGTCCTTCAGCGAACCAGCCCACGGCACCACGTTGAGTGCAAGCGGCGCGGGGAAAATATCGGTGGTATCAATTCCGGCACTCTCCAAAGCAGCGCGCACGTCGCCGGCCGAATCACCCAACGAGTCAGAGCCACCAACAGCAGCAATTTGCTCGCGCAACAAATCAATACCGGGTTGGCCTGCGCCAGATGCTGCTTGATAGGAGGCAACAACAAGTTCCGTTACGGTCCAGCGCCGGTGCAACGCACCTAAGGCAACGATCATCGACAGCGTCGTGCAGTTGGGGTTCGCGATGATGCCTCGTGGTCGATCAGCCGCAGCAGCAGCGTTGACTTCGGGGACAACCAACGGAATATCGGCATCCATCCGGAAGGCGCCGGAGTTATCCACCACTACAGCACCACGGGCCGCTGCGATGGGCGCCCATTCAGCCGAAATCTCGTCGGGCACGTCAAACATGGCTACGTCTACGCCGTCAAACACTTCCGGTGTGAGCTCTTGAACCACTACGTCTTGGCCACGCACCGACAACACTTTGCCGGCCGAGCGAGCGGAAGCAACCAGCTTGATCTCGCCCCACACATCGTCGCGCTCGGTCAAGATGCCCAGCATCACCGTGCCCACAGCACCGGTGGCACCAACCACTGCCAAGGTGGGCTTCATCGACCGGTACCGCCATACACCACTGCTTCGCCGGATTCAGTATCCAAGCCAAAGGCAGCGTGCACCGCACGTACCGCGTTGTCGAGGTCGCTTTCCAGCACTACAACCGAAATACGAATCTCTGACGTCGAAATCAACTGCACGTTGACACCCGCATCAGCCAGGGCACTAAAGAACGTGGCCGAGACTCCCGGATGCGATCGCATGCCTGCGCCGATCAAGGACAGCTTGCCAATCTTTTCGTCGTACTGCAGTGACTCAAAACCAATAGAACCCTTGACGGTTTCCAAACCAGCCAGCGCAGCCTTGCCGTCACTAACCGGCAGCGTGAATGTGATGTCCGTGCGACCGGTCTCAACCGCCGAAACGTTTTGAACGATCATGTCGATGTTGACCTCAGAGCGGGCCAGCGACTGGAAGATCGCGGCTGCCTCACCGGGTCGGTCGGGAACACCCAAGACAGTGATCTTGGCCTGCGTGCGATCGTGGGCAACGCCCGAGATGATCGGCTGTTCCATGGGATCTCCTTCAATACGGCCAACAATCATGGTGCCTTCGTCCAAGCTGAACGATGACCGCACATGAATCGGCAGATCAAATCGACGTGCATATTCCACACAACGAAGGTGCAAAACTTTGGCGCCCTGTGCTGCAAGTTCGAGCATTTCCTCATAGGTCAAGAACGCTCTACGAGAAGCAGCGGGGACGATGCGAGGGTCAGCGGAAAAAACACCGTCTACGTCGGTGTAAATCTCACACACATCGGCATTGAGTGATGCGGCAAGGGCAACAGCGGTGGTGTCCGATCCACCGCGACCAAGCGTGGTGATGTCTTTGGTGTCTTGGCTCACGCCTTGAAAACCAGCAACGATGCAAATGGTGCCTTCAGCTAACGCGCCGCTGAGTCGGCCAGGGGTGACATCAATGATGCGCGCTTTGCCGTGCACGCTGTCGGTGATCACACCAGCTTGCGAACCAGTAAAGGACTTCACTTCGAAACCTAAGTCCGCAATCGCCATGGCAAGCACAGCCATAGAAATGCGCTCACCGGCAGTCAACAACATGTCGAGTTCGCGAGCCGGGGGTTCGGGGCTGACTTGTTGGGCCAAGTCAATGAGGTCATCGGTGGTATCGCCCATGGCGCTCACGACGACGACAACATCGTTGCCGGCCTTCTTGGTATCAACAATGCGTTGGGCCACGCGCTTAATGCAGTCAGCATCGGCGACTGAAGAGCCGCCGTACTTCTGCACAACAAGTGCCACGGGGCTACTCCAAAGCGTGATCAGAACGGAGCCCTTAGTGTATCGCTCCGCCTAGGGGCGACACTCAGCCATCAAGCGGTCTGCGGTCCTCAAAAGCTCGTCCCAGGGTGATCTCGTCGGCATACTCAAGGTCGCCACCAACGGGCAGGCCACTGGCCAAACGGGATGTCTTGATCCCCATCGGCTTGATAATGCGCGCCAGGTAGCTAGCCGTCGCCTCGCCCTCAACGTTGGGGTCCATCGCCAAGATGACCTCGGTGATGGTGTCATCACCTAAACGCACCATGAGTTCCTTGATGCGCAGATCATCGGGCCCAATACCTTCCATCGGATTAATCGCGCCACCAAGAACGTGGTAGCGACCACGAAATTCGCGAGTGCGCTCAACCGCAATGACGTCCTTAGGTTCCTCAACGACACAAATCGCCGTCAGTTCGCGACGCACGTCAGCACAAATGCGGCACTGCTCGGCCTGAGCGACGTTGTAACACGTTTTGCAAAAATGAACTTTGTCTTTGACTTCAATCAACGAGTCAGCAAGGCGTTTAACATCAGCCGAATCAGCATTGAGCAGGTGGAAGGCAATGCGTTGGGCACCTTTAGGACCCACGCCAGGAAGACGTCCGAGTTCGTCAATGAGGTCTTGAATTACGCCTTCGTACACACCATCACCCTACGGCTTAAGAGTCGGATTCGAGCTCTCCCAAGCTCTTGGCATCAAAGGCTGCAGTGATCAGTGCTTCGCCGACGAGTTCGGTTTCATCAGTTTCGATGTTGGTGTCGTCTACCACCACTGCTGCCGGCTCGGCCTGAGCGACCTTTTCGGCCGCAATGATGTCGCGCCCGCTCTTGCGCTTGGGACTAGCGGCTGGTGCCGGCTCCGCCGGTGCAGCAGCTGGCGCTGCACTCAATCCAGCCACGGTCAAGGAATCCGGGACCGGCTGTCCGATGACGTCAACGGTGTAGGGGCTGCCCATGACCTGCGAAATCGCCGTAGCCAAGAGTTGGTCATACCCACCGGCAACGAAACCTTTTGCTGTTCCTACGTCCGGCAAACCAACAGCAACTCGCCCTTGATCAACACTCAAGACCCCACTGCCAGGTCGATTGAGTTGAATCCATGCACTGCGCTTGACGTTCTTCATCTCTTCAACAATCTCGGGCCACTTGCGACGAACGGCTTCAACGTCGGTTCCCGTTGCAGCCGTATGAGCGCCCTTCTTGGGTTTGGCTGGGGTTCCCTCGGCTGTAGCCACTGCATCAGCAACCACGGGAACCGTTGTTGGCACAACCGGCTGAGACGTGACAGGAGTAGGTACAACAGCCAGTGCTGGCGCTGGTCGCCCTGCGGCTGCTTGACGTGATTGTCGTTCGAGTTGTTCAACACGCACTTGCAGTCCGCGATCAGCATCGTCTGCGCCAGGAAGCAACAAGCGTGCTGCCATGATTTCCAGGAGTAAGCGAGGTGAGGTGGCGCCGCGCATCTCCACTAGGCCTTCAGACAGCACTTCGGCGTTGCGCGTGAGCTCAGCCAGACCAAAATGTGATGCTTGGACCTTCATGCGGTCCAACTCATCGGGTGCGGCAGTGATGAGTGCATCTAAGTGTTCGGTATCAGCGCCGGCCACCGTGAGAATCAGCAAGTCACGGAACCGCTCGAGAAGGTCAGCGACAAAGCGGCGAGGATCCAACCCGCTATCGAGTGCGCGATCCAAAGTTTCAAAAACAGCTGCACCGCGTCGGACGGCAAAGGCGTCAACCACGTCGTCGAGTAACTGGCCATCGGTATAACCCAACAATCCCGATGCATAGGACATGGAAATCGTGTTCTCGGTGGAACCGGCGATCAATTGGTCCAACACACTGAGGGCATCTCGCACCGATCCAGCACCCGCACGCACGACCATTGGCAAAACAGCGTCCTCAACCGTGACGTTTTCCTCCGCGGCAACGCGCGCGAGATGATCGCTCAAAATTCGCGGAGCAACCAGTCGAAAGGCGTAGTGGTGAGTACGGCTGCGAATCGTGGCCAAGACTTTGTCCGGCTCGGTGGTGGCAAAAACAAACTTCACGTGATCTGGGGGCTCTTCGACAAGCTTCAACAGCGCATTGAATCCTTCGCGCGTGACCATATGGGCCTCGTCGATGATGTAGACCTTGTAACGCGAGGAGACCGGCGCGTAAAAAGCGCGCTCGCGCAAATCACGGGCATCGTCAACACCACCATGCGATGCAGCGTCAATTTCGATGACGTCCAGGCTGCCAGGACCACCATTAGCTAAGTCTTGGCACGACTGACACTTGCCACACGGTGTCGGTGTCGGTCCTTGTTCACAGTTGAGGGCACGGGCCAAAATGCGCGCGCTGGTGGTCTTGCCACAACCACGAGGACCAGAAAACAAGAAGGCGTGATGCACGCGGCCACTGGCCAGTGCTTGACCCAAGGGTCCGGTCACATGGTCTTGCCCGATGACTTCATCGAAAGTCTCGGGTCGGTAGCGGCGGTACAAGGCCAAGGACACAGGCTCACCCTACGCGCGGTCGCTGACGTGAAGTGACCCCCCGCACACCCGATAGAGCTCACCTGCCCTTGCTGCCTTCCGGCCCTGGGGGGTTCAGCGAGATACCGCCGTACGAGGGGTCGCTGACAAGTCTAAGAGATGCTGACTTACCCCAAGGTCTTGCCCACGGGTAATCTCTGCCACGGAGGATTCGCCTAGTTGGCC
>CAMCVY010000116.1 GCA_945881995.1 Bifidobacterium breve
TGTCCCACTCATCAAGAGGAATGTGCAATTCGAGCCCGCCGACACTGGAACCGGTACTTGATTCGGCATCATCAAACAAACCAAATTGCCCGATGGCCTCGGCCCGCTTGGTCTCAACCGCTGCATCAACGGCCTCAATGTGAACCGCCAACAATCCACGCCGGGTGTGGTCCAGCGAATCAAAGGCTCCAGCCTTGATGAGCGATTCGACTACGCGCTTGTTGCACGCCTTGTCATCAATCTTGCGCAAGAAATCAGGGAAGTCAGCAAACCGACCCTTGGATCGACGCGACTTGATGATCGACTCCACTACCCCTTCGCCCACATTGCGAATGGCCGACAAACCAAAGCGAATGTCTTCGCCGCGTGGAGTGAAATCCGAGTCTGAGTCGTTGACGTCCGGTGGCAAGACCTTGATGCCCATACGCCGACACTCAGCCAAGTACACCGACATCTTGCCGCCAGCGCCGAGGTCATCCTTGACCGAAGTGAGTAACGCTGCCATGTATTCGGCTGGGTAATTGGCCTTGAGAAATGCAGTCCAGTAGGAAACGAGGCCATACCCGGCAGTGTGAGCTTTGTTGAACGCATAGTCAGAAAACGGAACCAAGATCGCCCACAAAGTGTCAATCGCATCTTGGCTGTAGCCGCGTTCGAGCATGCCCTTGGCGAAGGGCTCGAATTCCTTATCAAGGATTTCCTTTTTCTTCTTACCCATGGCTCGGCGCAAAAGGTCAGCTTGTCCCAGGGAGTAACCGGCCAGCACCTGAGCGATGGACATGACTTGCTCTTGGTAAACGATGACGCCATAGGTCTCATCCAAAATCGGAGCCAGCACTTCGGCCAACTCGGGATGGATCGATCCGATCGGCTTGCGTTCGTTCTTGCGGTCCGCGTAGTCGTTGTGAGCGTTAGCGCCCATCGGACCGGGTCGATACAGGGCCAGCACAGCAGAAATGTCTTTAAAGTTGTCCGGCAACATCGAGCGCAAAAGCGCGCGCATCTGTCCACCATCGAGCTGGAATACACCCAACGTCTCGCCCTTGGATAGCAGGTCATAGGTGACCCGATCGTCCAGCGTGAGGTCTTCGAGCACGATGACTTCATCGCGGTTATTGCGGATGTGCGCCAGAGCGTCTTCAAGAATCGTGAGGTTGCGCAGCCCGAGGAAGTCCATCTTCAACAGACCCAAAGACTCACACGCGCCCATGTCGAACTGCGTGACCACAGAGCCGTCATCGCGCTTCCACACGGGAATGACATCGAGAAGAGGCTCGCGGCTCAAGATCACGCCAGCGGCGTGCACGCCCGGTTGACGCTTCAAGCCTTCTAATCCCTTAGCGGTTTCTACCACCTCACGAACGTCGGGGTCGTCGTCGTAGAGCGCACGAAATTCGGATGCTTCGCTGTAGCGATCATCACTGCGATCAAACATTCCAGCTAAGGAGATGTCCTTACCCATGACAGCAGGTGGCATGGTCTTTGAAATCTTGTCGCCTAAGGCTGGCGGGAATCCCATCACCCGAGCCGAGTCGCGCACTGCAGCCTTGGCCTTAATCGAGCTATACGTGACGATTTGCGCCACACGATCCTCGCCATACTTTTGCGTGGCATAGCGGATCATGTCGCCCCGACGGCGATCGTCAAAGTCGATGTCGATGTCGGGCATGGACACGCGCTCCGGATTCAAGAACCGCTCAAACACCAAGCCGTGATGAATCGGATCTAGCTCAGTGATTCCCATCGCCCAGGAGATCACCGCACCTGCCGCCGATCCTCGACCAGGTCCCACGCGAATGCCATTGGCCTTGGCGTAGTCGATGAGGTCAGCCACCACGAGGAAGTAGCCCGGGTAACCCATCTTCAAGATCACGCCGGTTTCATACTCGGCCTGCTTGCGGTGTCCATCTGGAACACCCTGCGGGAAGCGCTTGTTCAAGCCACGCTCAACTTCTTGGATCAGCCACGATTCCTCGGTGTGACCTTCTGGCACCGGGAACACCGGCATGAGGTTGGCGTCTTCATTGAATGCAATGTCGCACCGCTCGGCGATCAGCAAGGTGTTGTCGCACGCTTCTGGCAATTCCGACCACACATCGCGCATTTCATCGGAGGACTTCAAGTAGAACTCTTGCGCATCAAACCGGAAGCGCTTTTCATCTGACTTCAAGGCACGCGTTCCGATACACAGCAAAACATCATGGGTGTCACTGTCTGACTTCTCGACGTAGTGGCAGTCGTTGGTGGCCAGCAAAGGAATCTGCAACGACCGCGCGATGCGTAGTAAATCCTCGCGGTGGCGACGTTCGATCCCGAGTCCGTGATCCATCAGTTCGCAATAAAAGTTGTCCGCACCAAAGATGTCGCGCAGGTCGCCCGCAACAGCCAGGGCTTGGTCGTAATTTCCGGCCTGGAGCCAGCGATTGACCTCACCACTGGGGCAGCCGGTCGTCCCGATGATCCCCTTGGCGTAGGTCTCGAGCAATTCACGGTCAAACCGAGGTTTGTAGTAATACCCCTCAAGACTGGCCAAACTCGACAATCGGAACAGGTTGTGCAGCCCCTCAGTGGACTGAGCAAGCAGTGTCATGTGGGTGTAGTTCTGGCGGCCCTTGCCCGCTGTGGGGTCTTCACCTTGCTCGTCGTAGCCACCACCGAAGTCAAATGCCCGGCGCTCACGCCTGCCCTGGGGTGCGTAGTAACCCTCTAGACCAATGATGGGCTTAATGCCGGCCGCAGTGGCTCGCTTGTAGAAATCGTAAGCGCCGAACAAGTTGCCATGGTCGGTCATGGCAATGGCTGGCATGTCGAGTTCGGCTGCCTTGGCGACTAGGTCCTTAACGCGAGCGGCTCCATCGAGCATGGAGTACTCGGTATGCACATGAAGGTGCACAAACGAGTCGCTCACGTGATCCCCTCCGGCTATTCCTCAACGCTCTCGCTCACCACAACGCGTGAGCATCAAACACGATTCTTACGTTCTTATATGTCCGTCCGGGGGAAGTCAGACAGGTAAGAGGATCACTTTAGTCCCTGACGACGACAGTGCCGTGCTTTATGCGTTCTGGCCGTGGTGTCGCCAACCGGACGCTTCAGTCCCCGCGAGTCGACAGCTGGTTGGACTGGCAGATCAGCCGGCCGCACGAAGGCGATTAAGTGCCTCTTGCAAGTCCGCCGGAGGTTCACTACTTACCGCCACCGGAAGCCCTGTTCGCGGATGCGCAAAACTCAAACGTGCTGCGTGTAACCACTGCCGTTCCAGCCCCAGGCGCGCAGACAGCGTGGGGTCTGCGCCATACGTCAAGTCACCAACGCACGGATGACGAACCGCGGACATGTGGACTCGGATTTGATGCGTGCGTCCGGTCTCGAGGTGGACCTCGACCAGGCTGGCGTGTGGGAAGGCCTCAATCGTCGCGTAATGCGTGATGCTCGGCTTGCCGCCGGCAACCACGGCCCAGCGATAGTCCGCGGCGGGGTGGCGATCAATGGGTGCATCAATGGTTCCACTGCTGGGGTCAGGGTGGCCTTGTACGACGGCCAAATAAATCTTCTCAACGGTGCGTTCTTTGAACGCGCGCTTGAGTTCGGTGTAGGCGAGCTCACTTTTGGCCACTGCCATGAGCCCGCTGGTTCCCACATCAAGGCGATGGACGATGCCTTGGCGCTCGGCCGCCCCACTTGTGGAAATTCGATATCCAGCCGCGGCCAGACCCCCCACAACTGTGGTGCCGGTCCAGCCAGGGCTCGGGTGGGCTGCTACTCCCACTGGCTTGTCGACAATGACCACATCCTCATCGTCATAGACGATGGTCAAACCAGGTACCAGCTCAGCGGTCTCAGGGTCAAAGGTTGATTGCACCTCGTCGGCCAATGTGACCTCAAGCCATGCGCCTGCCACCAGGCGATCACTTTTGCCCACGCTTTTGCCATTAAGTAATACGTCCCCCGCGAGAGCGAGTTCAGCGGCTTTGGTTCGCGAAATCCCTAAGAGACGCGAAAGCCCAGCATCAACGCGCTCGCTATCGAGCCCATCGGGCACTGGTAGGGATCGTGAACTCACAGGTCTGAGTATGGCGGTTGGTCTGCAGGCAGTTCGTCACCCGGTGACGACGTACCTGAAACCGGTTCACTCATGGCAACACCTCGCACTGCCAAAACAGCAATAGACACAGCAGCCAGGGTCAAAGCCACATCGGCCAGATTGAACACGGAGACAGACTTCACGTCAACAAAATCGACCACTGCTCCGCGGCCCGCTCCTGGGGATCGCGTCAGGCGGTCAATGAGATTGCCCACGGCGCCACCAAGCAGTGCCCCTAAAGCCACAGCCCATGCGCGTGATGTCAACGTGAGGGCTTGCTTGACCACCACCACCGCAACTGCGACAGCTACCAGCGAAAAGACAATGGTGGCCGACGCCCCTAGCCCAAAGGCGGCACCGGCATTGCGTATGACCGTGAATTGAATCCACTGCCCCACCACAGCAATAGAGGGCTGACCTTCACGAAAGGTAACGGCTGCCCACTTGGCGCCTTGATCTAAGACAAGGACGAGCCCTGCAACTCCCAGCACTAACGGGAGTAAGCCTGACTTGCCAGACTGACTCAGCGTCGTTCCTCACGCTGCTTACACGGCATGCACAACGTCGCGTAAGGCCGGAACTTCAGTCGCTCCTTGCCAATGGGATTGCTACAAATCCCGCACTTGCCGTACGACTTCTTGGCTATACGCTCAAGGGCGTTTTCCACTTGCTCGAGGAGATCGCGAGCATTGTTGGCCAGCGCCATCTCGTGTTCGCGTTCAAAGGTTTTGGTGCCTGCATCGGCTTGGTCATCACCCGCGCCATCACCGGAATCAGCAATTAATTCGGCAATTTCTTCTTGTTGTTGCGCGATTTCAATAGAAAGTCTCTTGGCCTCGCGCTGGAGTTCGGCCTTAACAGCCTTCATTTCCGCGGCAGTCCATGGCGCTTCATTCGCTCCCACTACATAAACAGCAGGTGCGGGTCGTTCGGCAGCCGGGTTGAGCGGCACGAGCTTCTTAGGCTTCTTGCGCGACTTAGGCTTGAGCCCAGTAGGTGCTTGCTTGGCCCATGCCTTGAGTTCAACGACAGGTGGCGGAGCAGCGACCTTCTTTGTTGATGCCGGCTTGGCCGCAACATCCTTAGCGGTCGGAGTTGCTGGTGCGGCTTTAGGTGCAGCAGCCTTCTTCGCTGGTGCCGCCTTCACTGCCGCCTTCTTGGCGGGTGCCTTCTTCGCGGGCGCTTTCTTGACCGCAGCCTTCTTCGCGGGTGCCTTCTTGACCGGCGCCTTCTTGACCGGCGCCTTCTTGGCGGGTGCCTTCTTGACCGCAGCCTTCTTCAGGGTCGC
>CAMCVY010000117.1 GCA_945881995.1 Bifidobacterium breve
ATACGGGTGAAGAACTTGCCCTCGTCGTAGTCCTCGGTGGTCGAAATTACGCGCTTAACCAACTTAAACAGCGGGTTATTGCTGGGCTCCGGATGGTCATTGCGATGACGAATCACCTGGACTGCTGTGAAGAGCAAGAACGCACCGAAGAGGTAAAACGACCAGCTGAAGGCATTGATTACCGCAGCACCCAGGGCGATGAGGACACCACGCAGAACCAAGGCGATAACGATGCCCAGCATCAAAATACGGTGTTGGAATTCTTTAGGAACAGCAAACGACGTTAGCAGGACCAAGAAGACAAAGAGGTTGTCAACGGACAGACTCAGTTCAGTGATGTAGCCAGCAAAGAATTGCTGACTGTATTCCCACCCAGAAATTTGCCCTAGGGACAGCCCGAAAATAATCGCGAGGCTGACATAGAACAGAACCCAACCCGAGGCTTCCTTCGTGGATAAAACATGGGGGCGTCTATCTGCGATGAGCAGGTCGGCTCCGATAACGAGGATAAACACCGTGATAGTGATTACCCACACGGATAGAGGAAGATTCACTTCACCACACCAATTCCTGTCGCCGGCCAAAAGAAGTTCAGGACCCAATGATAGTCAGACGCCGGCTTCCTGCATGTTGCGCAATTCCCGCTTGAGGTCGACTACTTCATCACGAATTCGAGCTGCCAGTTCGAACTGCAGATCTAGCGCCGCGGCATGCATTTGCTCAGTCAATTGCTCGATGAGCCCAGCAAGTTCGGCTTGGGGTAAGGAAGCGGGGTTGAGCCCCTTGTTGAGAAGGGGTACTTGACTGCCAGCGCGCCGTTGCGGGGTGCCGGCCAAGAGTTCTTCGGTATCGGCGTCTTCTCGGGCGAGCATCTCGGTAATGTCACTGATCTTTTTGCGCAACGGCTCAGGGCTAACACCGCGTTCGGTGTTGTAAGCCACCTGCTTTTCGCGCCGGCGATTGGTTTCTTCAATGGCCAGCTCCATGGAAGCCGTGATGCGATCGGCATACATATGGACTTCGCCTGACACGTTACGGGCCGCGCGACCGATCGTTTGGATCAACGATGTACCCGAACGCAAGAAGCCCTCCTTATCCGCGTCCAAAATCGCCACCAAGCTGACCTCAGGTAGGTCAAGTCCTTCACGCAGCAAGTTGATACCCACTAACACATCGAAGTGCCCCAGGCGTAGATCGCGCAGTAACTCCACGCGTTTCAAGGTGTCCACGTCGGAATGCAGATACTGCACGCGAATATCAAGGTTCACTAGGTAATCGGTGAGCTCTTCGGACATCTTCTTAGTCAGCGTCGTCACCAACACGCGTTCATCGCGCTCCACCCGCAGCCGGATTTCATGCACTAGATCGTCAATTTGTCCCAGCGTTGGCTTCACGACGATTTGCGGGTCAATCAATCCAGTAGGTCGAATGATCTGTTCAACGAAACCGTCTGAGTGCTCGAGTTCAAACTTGCCTGGCGTAGCGGACAAATAAATGGTTTGCCCTGTGCGCTCCAAGAATTCGGCAAACTTCAAGGGGCGGTTGTCCATGGCGCTCGGCAACCTAAACCCATGTTCCACCAACGTCCGCTTTCTCGAGGCATCGCCCTCATACATCGCACCAATCTGCGGAACGGTGACGTGGGATTCGTCTATGACGAGCAAGAAGTCCTCTGGAAAGTAATCCAAAAGGCAGTTCGGCGGAGATCCTTGCGGGCGATCATCAATGTGGCGTGAGTAGTTCTCAATGCCAGCGCACGAGCCCATCTGCCGCATCATTTCGATGTCGTACGTAGTACGCATACGCAGACGCTGAGACTCAAGGAGTTTGCCTTGTTCCTCAAATTCGGTAAGGCGTGCTTCGAGTTCGGTCTCAATCTGTGAGATCGCACGTTCCATGCGTTCAGGGCTCGCGACATAAAAGGATGCGGGGAAAATGGACACTTCGTCATCATCGCTGATGATTTCACCGGTTAGCGGATGAAGGGTGCTCAGTCGTTCCACTTCATCACCGAAGAACTCAATGCGCACGCAATGCTTTTCATAGACTGGGAATACCTCAACGGTGTCCCCCCTGACTCTGAACGTGCCACGCGTGAACGCAATGTCGTTGCGTTCGTACTGAATATCTACCAGCTGGCGCAGCAACGTATCCCTGTCAATGGAATCGCCTGACCGAAGCCGAATCCGACGATCCACGTATTCCTGGGGTGTACCGAGGCCATAGATGCACGAAACTGTGGCAACAACGACTACATCGCGTCGAGTCAACAAACTGTTCGTCGCCGAATACCTCAGCCGTTCCACCTCTTCGTTGATGGACGAGTCTTTTTCGATGTACGTATCCGTTGTTGGAACGTACGCTTCAGGCTGGAAGTAGTCGTAGTAGGAAACGAAATATTCGACCGCGTTATTGGGCAACAACTCGCGCAATTCATTGGCCAACTGCGCAGCCAAGGTCTTGTTCGGGGCCATCACCAGGGTGGGGCGCTGCAGTTGCTCAACGACCCATGCCGTTGTTGCCGATTTACCAGTGCCTGTGGCACCCAGCAGGACGATGTTCTGCTCCCCAGCATGAATGCGCGCCGTGATCTCTGCGATAGCTGCGGGCTGGTCACCAGCCGGGGTGAGTTCACTTATGACTTCAAGAGGCGCCACGGTGCGCTGCAGATCAGTAATTGGCCTCACGATGACACGCTACGCAGCATCTCGGCGGGTAACTAGTCGCTGCCACAGGTGGTCGACCTGGTCTTTGAGTTCGCTGATGTCGCCGGTATTCACGATCACTTCATCAGCAATGGCAAGGCGGTCTTCACGGCTTGCCTGTGCGTTCATGCGCGCTTGAGCCGTGGATACGTCCCACCCGCGTGATTGCAGGAGCCGTGAGATACGAACGTCCTCCGGGGCATCCACGACCACGATGACGTCATAGGGGTCCAGCCGGGCAGTCTCCGCGAGCAAAGGAACATCGTGCACGACAATCGCGGCATCATCGGCCAAGGCCGTCATCAGGTCCGATTGTTGCCGAACTAGGGGATGAATGATGTCTTCGAGTTGCTTACGAGCGGCATCATCGCGAAACACCAAGGCAGCCAACGCCTTGCGGTCGAGCATCCCGTCGTAATACAAGACCTCATCGCCGAACGCATCAAGGATCTGCTGGAAGCCAGAGGTGCCAGGCTCTACGACAGCGTGGGCAATGGCATCGGCATCGACAATCACCGCCCCATGATCGGCCAACAGGCCAGAGACGGTGCTTTTTCCCGCACCGACTCCGCCTGTTAAACCAACAACCAACATACCTACAGCCTAAGGCTTAAGGACTGGGAGGTCACTCGTCTGAGGATGTGAGCTTCTCGCGCAATTCAGCCAAGGCTGCATCGGAAGCCAAGGCTCCGGTCTCCACCTGTTCGCCATCTTCTGATGAGAACGAAGTGGGCTCAGCATCGGCTGCTTCAGCATCTGCCTTCTGAGCGTCAGCCATTTGCAACTTGTGCGCCTCAAAGCGCTTCTGTGCTTCGGCATACTGGGCTTCCCACTTCGTCTGGGCGGCTTCGTGACCAGGCAACCATTCACCTGTGTCGGGGTCGAAACCTTCGGGGTACACGTAGTTACCCTCGGCGTCGTAGTTGGCAGCCATGCCGTACTGCGTGGGATCGAAGTCGATGATCTCGCCGATCGCACCTTCGTTGGCTTGCTTGAGCGAAAGAGAGATCCGACGACGTTCCAGGTCAATGTCGATGACTTTGACGAACAATTCGGTGTCCACCTGGACGACCTGCTCGGGGATCTCCACGTGACGCTCGGCCAGTTCAGAGATGTGAACCAAACCTTCGATGCCCTCGTCAACGCGAACAAAGGCGCCGAAGGGAACGAGCTTGGTCACGCGACCTGGCACAACCTGGCCCATTTGGTGGGTGCGAGCGAACTGCTGCCATGGGTCTTCTTGGGTCGACTTCAGCGACAGGGAAACGCGCTCGCGCTCCATGTCCACTTCAAGGACCTCAACGGTGACTTCTTGGCCGACTTCCACCACTTCTGACGGGTGGTCAATGTGCTTCCAGGACAGTTCAGAGACGTGCACCAAACCGTCAACGCCACCAAGGTCAACGAACGCACCGAAGTTGACGATGGACGAAACCACACCGTTGCGGACCTGACCCTTGAGCAGGGTGGTCAGGAAGTCAACGCGAACAGCGGACTGAGTCTGCTCAAGCCAAGCGCGGCGGGACAGCACAACGTTGTTGCGGTTCTTGTCCAGCTCAATGATCTTGGCTTCAACGGTTTGACCAACGTAAGGCTGCAGGTCGCGCACGCGACGCATTTCAACCAATGAAGCGGGCAAGAAGCCACGCAAGCCGATGTCGACGATGAGGCCACCCTTGACCACTTCAATGATCAAACCTTCGACGATGCCATCTTCTTCCTTGATCTTTTCAATGTCGCCCCAGGCACGCTCGTATTGCGCGCGCTTCTTGGACAGAATCAAGCGGCCTTCTTTGTCTTCCTTCTGCAGGACAAGGGCTTCAACACGGTCGCCGACTTTGACAATTTCGTTGGGGTCAATGTCGTGCTTGATGGAAAGTTCGCGAGAAGGGATTACACCTTCAGTCTTGTAACCGATGTCGAGAAGAACTTCATCACGATCAACCTTGACGATGATGCCATCAACAATGTCTCCGTCGTCGAAGTACTTGATGGTCTGGTCAATGGCGGCGAGGAAGTCCTCAGCCGAGCCAATGTCATTTACGGCGATCTGTGGGGTGCTGGAAGGGGCAGAAGTAGTGGCGGTCATGGAGTAGTAGGGGCCTTTGATAGATGGGACAAACGGAAAGTCCAAGGGTAGTAAACGCCGCATCTAGCCGATTGGGCGGGTCCGGTGTGACAATTTCGCGCTTGTACCCCCGATGATCGGCAAGTATGAGCATCTATTGAGCGGTCCCACCTGCCCTGACGCCCAAACGTCAGTGGGCCGCGGAATCCCAGGAATCCCCCACGCCAACAGACACATCCAGCGGCACGTCGAGCGCATAAGCCGCACCCATCTGAGTGCGCACTAAGGCTTCAAGTTCCTCGCGTTCACCAGGAGCGACCTCTAGTACGAGTTCGTCGTGGACTTGCAGGAGCAATCGTGACTGCAAATTGGCTTCACTGATTGCTCGCTGAACGTTGACCATCGCGACCTTGATGATGTCGGCGGCCGAGCCTTGGATTGGAGCATTCAGAGCCATCCGCTCCGCTGC
>CAMCVY010000118.1 GCA_945881995.1 Bifidobacterium breve
TCTAGCCTCCAATGACTACCTCGGGTTGGCCCGGCACCCTGAAGTCATCAAGGCCGCCCAGGAAGCTGCACAAATCTGGGGCACCGGGGCTACAGCGTCACGATTAGTGACCGGAACCACGCACCTCCACGCTGAATTCGAGGCAGAGCTTGCTGATTTTGTCGGAACCGAATCAGCACTGCTTTTTTCATCCGGCTACCTGGCCAACCTCAGTGTGATCACCGCGCTCACGGATGAGCAGTCGCTCATCATTAGCGATAAGAGCAACCATGCCTCGATCGTGGATGCCTGCCGGCTGTCCCACGGCCACGTGTTTGTAGCCCCCCACAAGGATGTTGCGGCCATGCGTGCGACGTTGGAATCAGCCACGGCTACGGCTGTCGATCAACCTTCACACATGCTGATCACCGATGCGGTTTTCAGTGTGGACGGTGATCAGGCTCCCATCGCTGAGTTGACTCAGGTTGCGCAAACTCACGACGCAGTATTGGTCGTCGATGAAGCACATTCACTCGGGATCGTGGGAGATCGTGGCCAAGGAGCCACTAGCCAACTCAACCTTCACCATTCTCCCGGCGTGGTCATCACAGCAACTCTGTCCAAGGCATTCGGTTCACAAGGTGGAGTCGTACTGGGCACCCACGCCACCATCGCGCACCTGATCGACGCAGCCAGGCCCTTCATCTTTGATACGGCTCTGTCCCCCATGAATGTGGCTGCGGCCCAAGCCGCCCTGCACCTGATCAAGCAAGACCCCGAACTACCCGAACGCGCCCGGGCCAACGCCCAACACCTGTCAGATTTAGCAACGAGCCTGGGTTTTGAGGTATCGCAGCCCGATGCTGCCGTGGTGTCGATCGTGATTGATCGACCGCAAGATGCCGTGGCTGCCCGCGACCTGTGCGCTTCACATGGCGTCCGTGTGGGGTGCTTTAGGCCGCCTTCGGTTCCTGATGGTCGCTCCCGTCTTCGCTTGACCGCACGTGCTGACCTCGGTGAGCCCGAACTCGCCCAAACCGCAGCTGCCCTTGCTGCTGTTGCCCATGCTGGCTGGGGGGTGTGATGAGTGAAATATTGATTGTCAGTGGAACCGGCACCGACGTAGGTAAAACCATCGTCACCGCCGCCATCGCAGCAAATGTGATTGGTGCCGGA
Organism: Bifidobacterium breve; assembly: GCA_945881995.1. Lineage (GTDB taxonomy): Bacteria > Actinomycetota > Actinomycetes > UBA12327 > UBA12327 > AcAMD-2. The sequence goes on from CAMCVY010000118.1 coordinate 1,156, forward strand.
AAGAGTGTCAGCGTCGTCAAGCCAGGCCAAACGGGCGTGACCGGCGAAGCACCTAGCGACCTCGCAGTCGTTGCTGCCCTGACTTCCGCAATCGACGGCGCAGCCGATCGACTTCTACTTCACGAGTACGGCCGCTACGAACCACCACTTGCGCCCGCAACTGCAGCACGTATCAGCGGACAACCGCCGTTAGTTCTTGCCGACGTTGTTGCTTCCATCCAAGGATTAACCAGCGACTTCATCGTCGTTGAAGGAGCAGGCGGCCTGCTCGTTAAGTACAGCGATGAACCCGTCTGGACAATCGCTGACCTCGCGCGCGAACTCAAGGCCGAAGTACTCCTTGTTGTTGCTTCCGGGCTCGGCACTTTGCACCACACGGCCGCCACCTTGGAAGCCCTGGCCACACGAGGCCTGACCACGCCGGGTCTGGTCATCGGACAATGGCCCACCGAACCATCCCTGGCTGAGAAAACCAACGTCGTGGACTTACAGGACCTCGGTGCTCCCCTTGTGGGCGCTATCCCAGCCCAGGCCGGCCGCTCCGGTGAGTTTGCCCACATTGCAGCGACCAGCCTGCATCCACTCCTTGGCGGAACCTTTGATGAGGCACACTTCACCCATACCCACACTCAGGAGTTGAATCGGTGACGCTTAGTACCAGCACCCCGTCGAACGAAACCACGAGCGCGATTTTGCAAACAGCGCGCGAGCAGGTTCTTGAACGCGGCGAAGGATTAACCACCGACCAAGCCCTCGAAGTACTTCGCCTTCCCGAAGATTCCATCTCGGATGCGCTGGCCTTGGCCCACGAAGTGCGCATGAAGTGGTGTGGCCCAGAAGTTGAAGTCGAAGGCATCGTCTCGATCAAGACCGGTGGATGCCCCGAGGACTGCCACTTTTGTTCACAGTCAGGCTTGTTCACCTCACCTGTGCGTTCGGTATGGCTCAACATTGAGGAGCTGGTGACCGCTGCTCGCCAGACCGCAGCCACTGGCGCCAGCGAGTTCTGCATCGTTGCTGCTGTGCGTGGACCCGATGACAAGCTCATGGAGCAAATGCGCGATGGCGTCGCAGCGATCAAAGAAGCCGTTGATATCAACGTGGCAGCCTCATTGGGGATGTTGACCCAGGAACAGGTCGATGACCTCGTAGACATGGGTGTGCACCGCTACAACCACAACCTCGAGACTGCTCAGTCCTACTTCCCCAACGTGGTTACCACCCACACCTGGGACGAACGCTGGAAAACCTTGGAAATGGTCCGCGACTCAGGCATGGAAGTGTGCTGCGGCGGCATCATCGGTATGGGCGAGAGCGTAGAACAGCGCGCCGAATTTGCCGGCCAGCTCGGCGCTTTGTCACCACACGAGGTTCCGTTGAACTTCTTTAACCCGCGTCCTGGGACCCCCTTTGAGGATGTGCCTGTTTTGACCTCCAGCGAAGCACTGCTGGCTATCGCTGCGTTCCGCTTGGCCATGCCGCGAACGGTGCTCCGTTTTGCCGGCGGTCGCGAGATCACTTTGGGCGACCTCGGTACACGCGATGGTCTCCTAGGCGGAATCAACGCAGTGATCGTTGGCAACTACTTGACCACGTTAGGTCGACCCGCTGATGACGACCTCGAGCTGCTTGCCGAGCTCAAAATGCCCATCAAGGCTGTCGCTGACGCAGTGTGATGACCGATCAAAACCCCTGGTGTGATCGATGTGGTGAGTCACTGTCTCGAGGTGATCACTTCCAGTGCCAAGTCGCGCGCAATCTCGAACCGCCGCGCTTTTGCACGCAGTGTCGACGTCGGATGGTCGTACAAGTCTTGCCCAAGGGGTGGAGTGCTCGTTGTAGTGAGCATGGGGAACTGCATCAGGCCAACTGATTAAGCCCGGTACTGATTAAGCCCCCGGTCCTGATGAAGTCCGGTTAAGCAACCAAACCGAGGCGTCGCAGCTCCACCGTGAGGTCGTGCGGGTCAGTTGAAGCCACGAGGGCGGCATCCAAGGTGATCACGCCATCGCGGAACAGTGAAATCAGCGACTGGTCAAAGGACTGCATCCCGTAGAAACTGCCGTCCTTAACGAGCTGTTCAATGTCTGCGGTCTTTTCCGGATTGGCCAAAGCCTCGGCAACACGACCGGTGTTGACGCAGATCTCCATCGCCACGCAGCGGCCTTCACCATCGGCTCGGGGTACCAGGCGCTGGCAAACAATCCCTCGCAGCGAGGCCGCCAAAGAAAGCCGAATCTGGGCCTGCTCGTGCGGTGGGAAGAAGTCGATGATGCGGTTGACGGTTTCAGTCGCGTCCGTGGTGTGCAAAGTCGAGAGCACCAGGTGACCAGTCTCCGCCGCCGTCAAGGCGGCGGTGACGGTTTCCATATCGCGCATCTCGCCGACGAAGATCACATCGGGGTCTTGGCGCATAGCCGCACGCATAGCCGTGGAGAAATCATCGGTATCAACGCGGACTTCACGTTGATTAATCATGGCCTTCTTGTCATGGTGAATGACTTCAATGGGATCTTCAATAGTCATGACGTGGACTTCACGGTTTTCATTGATGTGATCAATCATTCCCGCCATCGTGGTGGTCTTGCCCGAACCCGTAGGGCCAGTGACCAAGACCAAACCGCGCGGCTCAAGCGCCAGCGCTGATACAGCGTCCGGTACGCCAAGACTGGTTAGAGGGATTGCGCCGTCGGTGACTCGGCGAAAAACTAATCCTGCTTCACCGCGACCGCGAAATGCGTTGACACGAAAACGACCCAAGCCCGCTACCGTGTAAGCAAAGTCAGCTTCGTTGGTTCGCGCAAACTCTTCACGCAGGTCCGCACGCATGACCTGGTTCACCATATGTTCGGTGTCCGCAGCCGTGAGGTCTGGAACTTGAAGTTTGCGTAAGCGGCCATCAATGCGCACGCGCGGGGGCGATCCGGTCTTGCAGTGCAAGTCGGATCCGCCACTCTCCACGAGGGCTCGCAAAAAGGGCTCAATCGACTGAGCCTGTTGATTGGTCACCCCTGTTTATCGGCAGGAACATGAATTTCCTTAACCCATTCGGGCTAGCCGTAGCCACGCCTAAAATCGGGGCTTTTGCGCCCCTAGAACCTCGTCAGTTGGCTAACTATTAGGCCAGTTCCACCACGATGTCGCCCTCTTGGACCACATCGCCTTCCGAGACGTGGATGGCCGTCACTGTGCCGGCAAATTCGACCAGCATGGGGATTTCCATCTTCATGGATTCGAGCAAGATGACCATCTCGCCGGCTTCAACGTGGTCTCCCACGGCAACGACTACCTTGGCAATATTTGCCACGAGTTCAGCGCGAACCTCTTCAGCCATGCCCTCATCTTATGGCTACATGGCAAAAGAAGTGTTGCGCTCCACGATTCGCGAAAGGGTTTCTACCACTTTGGGGTCAAAGTCATAGACCATGCCGAGGCGCAAGCGCTCGAGGGCTTCAAACCTGCGGCTACCTTCGAGCGATCCACCGACCAAGTCATCGAAAGCGTTGACCGCACGGATGATGCGACTTGCCAACGGGATGCTCTTGTCCGCTACTTCTTGCGGTCGACGGTACGGGTCCGGGATGTGACGCACGATGCGCGCCACCTCATCAAGCACGCCCGTTTCGACGATGACGTCAGCGCCCTTGTCCGCGATCTGACGCTGTTGATACGGGTCGGCAACCACCGTGGCACCACCAGGAATGGGGTCGTCAAGTGAGAGTTGACCGATGTCGTGCATTAAGGCTGCATATTCAAGGTTCAGCAGATCGTTTTCAGCCATACCCATTTCGCGCCCAACGGCAAGCGAGATGTCGCAGACGCGCCGTGCATGACCCGTCTCGGTATAGCCACCGACTTCGGTCACACGCGAGAGCGCCCGGATGGTCTGGCGATAGGTAGCGCGGATCATGGCGTAGCGCTTGAAGGCCACTTGAACCAAGACCATCTGCAAACCAAAGACCGGAAGTGCCCAAAATGACATGGCGCTTGAGGTCATCGAAATCATCACCGCAGTGGCGGCCACGGCCGAGTTCAATCCCAGGCCAGCAG
>CAMCVY010000119.1 GCA_945881995.1 Bifidobacterium breve
CGTTGGATTCGTACCGAGCTCCGTTCGGTTCGCGGATTCCTCGTTCACTCAGCTCGAGGTCGTTGGACGAAAGATAGGGACTCCACTGCAGCTGCGTTGGGGAGGTGACCACTGGGAGAAGCACGCGAACACTTTGGGCCTTGATGGCATCAAGAAGGGCATCGGTGTGTGGTTCGTCGCCACGCGAGGCATACGCGGTAACCGTTCCTGCGCCCCGAACCATCGTCCACCACGCCAGTCGTTCAGCAAGCTCAAGCGCACTGTCGTGAAGTTCGTCGGCATGCGAGGCCACGAATGTGTGACGTTGGGCCCGCACCGACTCACGCAGAGTGCTCTTTTGGGCACCGATTGTGGCCGCCTCCACGCGATCGCTCATGCCCTGACGGTACTGCGCTCGGTAGGCTCGGTGCCATGACGAGTGCTCACGTGCGCAAGGCGGTGATTCCAGCCGCTGGGCTAGGGACGCGGTTCCTGCCTGCCACCAAGGCCGTTCCTAAAGAGCTCTTGCCCGTGGTGGACCAGCCCGCACTGCAGTACGTCGTTGAAGAGGCAGCGGCCGCGGGCCTAGATCAGGTCGTCTTGGTGACGAATGCGAGCAAGGGTTCGGTGCTGGCTCACTTTCAACCCAATCCGGATTTAGAAACTGCCCTTGAACGCAGTGGCAATGCTGAATTGTTGGCGCGAGTCCACGCGGCCTCGCAGTTGGCACAAGTCTCCACGGTTGACCAGGACGAACCTCGTGGTTTGGGACACGCAGTGTTGTGTGCCAAAGATGCGGTGGGAGACGAACCTTTCGCTGTCCTGCTCGGTGACGACCTCATTGATGCTCGCGATCCACTCTTGCAAAGAATGCTCGAGGTGCGTGCCGAGCGAGGCGGCAGCGTCGTGGCATTGATGCGCGTTCCTCAATCGGAGATTTCAAAGTATGGCTGTGCCAATGTCGGCGAGTTCATCGGTGATGTGGCCACAGTTGATGGTCTGGTGGAAAAGCCTGCGGTTGAGGATGCTCCCAGCGACTTAGCTGTCATCGGACGCTACGTGCTCGATCCTGCTGTCTTTGATGTCTTGACAGCGACACCTCCAGGCCGCGGTGGCGAGATCCAACTCACCGATGCTCTGGATGTGCTGGCTCATCGAGGATTCGATGGTGTTGGCGGGGGTCTAACGGGTGTGGTCTTCAGTGGTCGGCGCTATGACACCGGAGATCGCTTGGAGTACCTCAAGGCCGTCGTCCAATTGGCCATGGAACATCAAGATCTAGGGCCGGACTTCAGCCACTGGCTGCGCGATTTCGTGCGTCAGGACCCCAGTAGATGAGCGCGAGCTTTGACGCTTTCGTGTCCTCGCTAGTGGACTCCGTTAAACCGTTGGAGTCGCTGGAGATTCCGTTGCTCGAGGCGATGGGTTGTTCGGTTGCTTCGGATGTTGTCTCCGCGGTCGATGTGCCCGCCGTTGCGATCGCTGCAGTCGACGGCTACTGCGTGCGGTTGGTCGATGTTCAAGGTGCCTCAGCGGACTCACCTGTCGTGGTGCCCATCGTCGCCGATGTCGTCCCCGGTGACGCGTCTGCAGTTTCTGTGCAGTCTGGTTTCGGCGCTCGCATTACTGCTGGCTCTGCTATTCCCGAAGGCACCGAGTATGTAATCCCCACGGAGTGGACCGATGGTGGTGTGGCTCGCGTCAGCATTAAGCAGGCACCGACGCAAGAAAGTTTTGTCATTCCTGCTGGTGGAGTGCTCGGCAAGTCGATGGTGTTGGTTCCAGCTCATACGCGACTGCGATCCTCACACCTTGGACTCATCGCTGCCGCCGGGTCAGATCGCGTTTCGGTTAATCCGCGACCGCGTGTAGTGGTGATCCCTGTTGGCTCCGAACTCGTTGAACCAGGGCACGCGTTAGGCGCCGGACAGGTCAGCGAATCCTCAGGCTCGTTGGTGACCGCGGCCCTGCGAGACGCTGGTGCTTTGGCTTTTCGGATACCGGCCTTGCCTACTGATGCACGCACCTTGGCCGCCACGATTGAGGATCAACTGGTTCGCGCTGACCTTGTGATCCTCATTGACGGCGCGGGAGCCCGCACCCGTGCCGTGGTGCGCGATGTTCTCAATCGCGTCGGTGGTGTGGAGTTCACCGATGTGGCAGCCGAGCCGATTTCGGTTGTGGGGCATGGCCGCGTGGGGCCGGATTCCATCCCCGTCATCATCGTGCCGTGTGAACCGGCTGCAGCATTTGTATCCATTGAAATGATTTTGCGGCCAGTGGTTCGACGCATGCTCGGACTCGAACCAGTGCATCGGCCCATTGTCCGAGCACTGCTAAAGGGCGATGTTGATACGCAGGTCAATGCGCGTAGTTTCATTCCGGCAAACCTTGATGTTGAAGAGGGCGTGTACGCAGTGCGACCTACAGCTGATCGTGAGCATGCGTTGATTGCATCGTCGCAATCGAATGCGTTGTTGATCATTCCTGAGGGCGTGGGTAAAGCCGGCCTTGATGCGACAGTGGATGTCGTGGTGTTAGAACGACGTCACGCATGAGTGGTCGTTGGCCTGTCACCTTGCAGGACGGTCCGGTGGGATTGCGCCCGATCAAACGTAGCGACGTGGCGGCTTGGCGTGAGGTTCGCTCGCGCAATGACGATTGGCTGCGCCCCTGGGAAGCCACCGCGCCTCCTACCGAAGTAGGGATGCTGCCCACCTATAGCCAAATGGTCGCTCGCCTTCGAGCTGAAGCGCGCATCGGTCGTTGCCTTCCCTTTGCCATCACCTTGGACAGAGTTTTTGTCGGTCAACTCACGGTGGCCGGGATTACCTACGGCTCAGCATCGATGGCTCACCTTGGGTATTGGATTGATCAACGAGTCGCCGGTCGGGGTATCACTCCCACGGCCGTCGCGTTGGCCATTGATCACTGCTTTATTGGCCTGGGTTTGCACCGAGTCGAGATCCACATTCGCCCGGAAAACTCGGCCAGTTTGCGCGTTGTCGAGAAGCTCGGACTGCGCTACGAAGGCGTTCGCCGTGCCTATTTACACATCGATGGTGATTGGCGTGACCACATGACCTATGTAGTGACCCGTGAAGAAGTAGTTCCCGATGGACTCCTCGCGCGATGGAAATCCACTCTCGCGTGAGGTCGCTGCACCGAGGTTTGGAAAGCGGACAAATCGCGACACACCGGCCCTGATCAGGTCTAGAGCCCAGAAAACGCCGTAGTTTTGTGCCTGTGGGAAGTGGACTTGTCTATGCCGTGATCGTGGCACTGTGGGCGGGTGTCCTCGTTCCCATGTGGCTTCGTCGTCACGATGCTGAAACAGAGTCCCGAAGCGTTGACCGTTTTAGTTCAGCCATGAGGATCTTGTCCCGTCGCCCGACCGCGCGCACCACCTCACGCGAGAACCAATTGCTGGGCGTTCCTGAAGCTTCTGAACAAAGCGCTCAATCGGCTTTCATCAAGCCCACTAAACGCCCGGTGCAATTGCCGGCGCCTGAATTGTTGATTTCACGCGCGGCTCCGCGAACGCCATCGCAGGCTCCTCGCGAACGTTCTGTTGAGCGAGCCGGCGCATCACATGCTCGTCGACGCAAAACGTTGTATGGCCTGGCTGGATTCGTGTTGTTTGCCGCTTTAGGTTTTGGTGTTGGGTTGTTTCCTGGCTGGGTGCCGCTACTTGCGTTCGTCGCAGGTGGTGGCTTTATTGCCTTGATCATGGTGCAAGCATCGGCGCAACAACGTCAACGTGAATCCCAACGTCGCGCGCAATTGCGTGACACACAACGTGAACGAAGTGCTGAGGCACCGAACGTTCGTCGTGACGGTGTCGGATCGACACAAACTGCACGAATTCGTACCGATCGGGCTGCGACTGCTCGGGCCCAGGGTGTTCGTGAGTCGGAGCAGGTGGGCTGGGACCCCACGCCCATCCCGGTTCCCCGTTATGTCACCGCCCCGCCGGCCACCATGGTTCCCCGCGAGATTGACCGCCGGCACCAAGGCGGCTGGAGCGCTCAGGGAATGCTGGACCACGTGGCCGAGACCCGGGCCGCAGAAGCCGAAGACCTACGTGAACTCGATGCACCGGTGGCCGAAGACGTCTGGTCCCGAGCTACGGCCGGTGCCCCCGACCGCGATGCGATCTTTGACCGCGAAATGTTTGCCGCCGATTTTGACTCCACCACTGCAGAGCAGTTGGTCGAAGAAGACGCTCGGCGTTACTCGCCACGTCGCCGTGCTGTCAACGAATAACGCGCTCGTGACGTTGGCGGTCTGATCCGCCCTTCCTGCATTAACTGACTCGGTGCTAACCTTCGGCAGTTCCAAGGGGCTGTGGCGCAGTTCGGTAGCGCACCTCGTTCGCAACGAGGGGGTCAGGGGTTCAAATCCCCTCAGCTCCACAAAACCATCGTTGGGATGTTCCCCAATGATGGTTTTTTGGTGGAGATGAAGTGGTGGGGATTTGGGAGGAGAACGCGTAGCGTTCGACGGGTCCCCTCAGCTCCACAAAACCATCGTTGGGATGTTCCCCAATGACGGTTAAGCGTTTCGCTCGGTGTTGATCTTGGTGACGAATTCCTCATCAATCAGCGTGACGCCTTGTTCCTTAGCCTGCTTCACGATCCCCTTTAGGGCTGTCTTGACGAAGGGCCGTGGGATACCGGTGAGTTGCTTGCACGCATCACGGGTGAATTGGATTTCAGGGTCAATGCGGTTGGCCTCGTACAAAATCGCCTCTTCTTTAGGTCCCTTGTCCGTCGGAGTGGGGATCCAAAAGGGTTTCTTGAGTTCGGCGAACCAAAACTTCCCACCATCGCGGAACCCAAAGGTGATGGGCATGCGTGGCATCTTCTTCGTCCCATTGGCCAGGTTGTCGGCCCACTGTTCCTTCAGAAGGATGTTTTCGATGCGAAGAACGAAGTACTCCGGGGTGTTGCCGTCATCGCGGATGGGCTGCTGGTCATCCCACGTGACTTCATAGACCTGGAAGGCTTCTTTGAGAATGTGTGGCATGACCTTGCCGTCAGGCTCGCGGCCCTGCGTGGGGCTTGGGATCAGCGTGTAGGGGTTGTCCTTCATCTTTTCGTTGGTCAACTGCCCGGGGTAACCCATTCCGAC
>CAMCVY010000120.1 GCA_945881995.1 Bifidobacterium breve
CCGTCGATGACATTGACGCTACGTCTGCTGACCTTCGTGCCAAGGGCGTTCGCTTGCTGTACGCCGAAGCCAAAATTGGCACGGCAGGTTCGCGAATCAACTTTTTGCATCCCAAGGATGCGGGCGGAGTGCTCGTTGAATTAGTTCAACCGGCCTCCGACCACTAGTTCGCTTTTTTACTGCGCGTCCCAATCAATAACGTCGTGACTGGGAACAACGGTGGCGACAATGTCATCCAACGCTGTTCGCACTTGTTTTTCGCCCACCCATAAATGCACTGCATCGTGCGCGACTACCTCGGCCTGTGGAATCACCGAAAAGCGTTCACGGGCTTGGGGTGGCTGTAAGAAATCGTCGCGTTCAGGAACAAGCACGCGCAGCGGGCGTCCATCATCAGCCCAGCGGCGCATTTCCTCCTCTGTGGTGTAACGCAACGGTGGAGACAGCAAGATCGCACCCATCACCTGGGGCAAGAGGCCGTACTTCAAGGCCAGATCGGTGCCAAATGACCAGCCCAGCAGCCAGATATTAGGCAGCCCTGCATCTAGTGCCCACTGGACCGCCGCCTCCACATCGTTTTTTTCGCCTCTGGCCTCGTCAAAGGCACCCTCACTACAGCCGCGCGGGCTGCACGTCCCTCTCGTGTTAAACCGCAAGACATTGATGTTGGCAAGCGCGGGAAGTCGAAACGATGCCTTGCGCAACACATGTGAATCCATAAAGCCACCCTCAGTGGGTAACGGGTGCAAAGTCACCAGCGTCGCGGCGCTAGGTCCGACAGCAGGGCGCGCAAGTTCGCCGACCAACGTCAAGCCATCGCTAGTGTGCAAAGTGATGTCTTCCCGCAACGCAGGTAAAACCGTTGACGGCGAAATTCCGGTCATCGCCGTGGTCCTGAACTCTCCCGACGCTTCCAACACGGGGTGTGCCAGTGTCGACGTTCTTCCATCCCGCGGGCGTGTGGCCAGGCCACTACATGTGGAGTAGCTGGACGTATCTCTTGATCACAACCGGGGCACCGGTAGTTCTTGGTAGACGCAGAACCAGTGATGCCGCGAACGACGTAATCTTCGCCGGCCCACTCTTGGATGTCCTGGTTTGACGGATTCGACTGCGGACGGTCAGGCGGCGTGGCTCGCTTGGCTCGACGCGGACTCACGACTGTCCAGACGCCATCTCGCGGATGCCTACTCCATAGGCGACTGAGTCAATCAGAATCTGCGTTGGGAGGTGGCGTGGGAACTGGGTCAAACGTGAGACATCCAACAAGACGTCACAAATGTTTGTCAGCTTGAAAGCCTCCAGCCAGGTGATGGGCCCCTTGGGATAGCCACACCCCAACGTCATCGCTGTGTCAATATCATCCGCGCTGGCATACCCCGAGGACAGCATGCGAGCCGCATCATTGAAATAGGGAACGAGAAGGCGCCCAATAATTTGGCCTGGCTGATCATCACAGATCACCGCAGTGACTTCAGCTGCTGCCGCGATTGCCAGGACACCATCAATGACCCCTTGCCGAGTAAAGGGCGTCTTCGCCACTTCAATCATTTGTCCCTTGGGATTGGGAAACAGGGTGTGGACTCCAACAACATCACCACGACGAGTACCCATCTGTGCCGAAATATCCGTGGCGCGCTGGATGGGCATGACACCAACAACTACTGGCAGATCGGCGGGGATCAGCGTGGGGTCGAAATCGTTGTAACTCATCCGACGAACGTCGACACCTACTTTGCCGCAGACTTGAACAAATTCATCAATCTGAATTCCCTCGCCAACAACAACTACTTCGCTAGGTATCGTCAACGGTTGTTGAGCAGGTGGCGTGTCGGCATCGGCGACGACTTTCCCAGATCCTGGCTTTTCGTACGTGTAGAAACCTTGTCCCGTCTTGCGCCCGAGTAGTCCGGCCGACACCATCGATCGAAGCAGTGGTGCAGGAGCGTGAACGGGGTCTCGAGATTCAGCAAACAACACGTCCATCACTTCAAGACAAACGTCTAGGCCGATCAGATCGCACAGCGTCAGCGGACCCATCGGCAGCATGGCTCCGATGCTCATGGCCGCATCCATGCCCTCACGGGTGACGCTATTGGCGTCAAAGACCCGAATCGCATCGTTGAGATAGGAGATCAACAAGGTATTGGCGATGAATCCCGCTCGATCCCCCACGACGACTGGGGACTTGCCACACGATTGCGCCAGCGCGCGGACTGTTTCGGCGACCTCAGAATCTGTGCGGACCGTGGTGACTACCTCAACCAGTTTCATCACCGGAGCTGGATTAAAGAAGTGCATTCCAATCACGCGCTCAGGTCGAGACGTGGCCGCTGCGATTTGCGTGACAGACAACGAACTCGTGTTCGTAGCAAAGATCGTCTCCGGCTTACACAAGGCATCAAGTCGGCCGAAGAGATCCTTCTTGATGTCCATCCGCTCAGGCACAGCTTCAATGACTAAATCCACCGTCGCCAGTTCGTCAAAGTTGACTGTCCAGTTGATCGAATCAAAAACCTCATCAGCGGCCGTGGCTTCCATGCGTCCGCGCTCAACTGCTCGAGCCAGTGACGCTTTAAGGATAGCTTGTCCTCGTTCCAGGGCAGCTTGATCAATCTCAACAGCGACCGCGTGAAGCCCCTGCTTGGCAAAGACTTCCAAGATGCCCGCACCCATAGCTCCCAAGCCCACTACGCCAACGGTCTGTACGCCGGTCATTGATCCCACCTTCTGGTCGTTCTCCTGAACACGTCACCACGTGAAGCGCACTGTGACTCAACGATAGTTGGTCGCGCTGGAGCCCCTTGGCTGACCTGTCGGGTGTCCACTAGCGTTTGGTCGGTGCGAATACTTATTGCCCGCTGCACCGTGGATTACACTGGGCGCCTTTCTGCACACCTCCCCAGCGCCATTCGGCTCATTTTGACCAAGGCTGATGGGTCAGTAGCTGTTCATGCCGATGATCGGGCCTATAAACCATTGAATTGGATGAGCCCGCCGTGTCACCTCGCTATTGACACCAACGACGCGGGCCTCGGCACGTGGTCAGTGACCAACAAGGGCGGCGAGGAACTACGGATCACCATTGAGGAAGTCCTCCATGAGCACCACCACGAACTAGGCGTGGATCCTGGGCTGATCAAGGACGGCGTGGAAGCTCATCTTCAGGAGTTACTTGCGCTCCATGTGCATACCTTCGGACCCGGCTTTGCCCTGGTCCGCAGGGAGTTTCCCACCCCCATCGGTCCTGTTGACCTCTTGTGCAAGGACGCCACTGGCAAGACCGTGGCAGTGGAGATTAAGCGACGTGGCGACATCGACGGCGTGGAACAACTCACACGCTATGTGGACCTACTCAATCGAGACTCAACGCTCGCCCCGGTGCGCGGAATATTTGCGGCGCAAGAGATTAAGCCACAGGCACGGGTGTTAGCCACAGATCGCGGCATTGAATGCGTTGTTGTTGACTACGACGTACTGCGCGGGACCGACGACCCCACCGCTCGACTGTTCTAGGCAGTGATGGACTGATCTGCCGGAAGCAAGACGGATTCGTACGTGAATAGACGCGAAAGACGCGTGACCGCGAGAAGTCGATGCAAACGCGGTGGCACATCAATCAGGACAATGTTGACGCCGACCAAGTCTGCACGTCGACGAGTGCCGACCAAAACGCCTAGGCCAGCAGCATCGATCACGTCAAGGTGTGCTACATCAATTCGAAGGTCGCCAATGCAGTGGTCAACGGCTTCGTGAAGAAGGCGACGCACATCAGCACTATTTCCAGCATCGAGGTGATCGGGCATGACAATCACACCTGAGTCAGCAAATCGATTCGACATCAAGCTCCTGTCCATAACATCCGGAGGGGAAGGACGACCTGATTACTCAGGACATTACCGGTGGTCCACCCGAGAAAGCCCCTAGATTTCGACCCAGGACGCGCACTCGAGTAAAAGAACCGTACGGTTTCCGGGGCAGATGTGGCGGTAAGACACGCGTGGGACCAGCGAGCCAATTTCCTACGAGGCATCCAGATCAGGGGTTCGGACGACTTCGGCGCCAAGAAGGGTCAGCGTCTCAACGAATCCTGGATAGCCGCGATCAACGTGATACACGTCCGTCACCACCGTCGTAGCATCAGACACCAATCCCGCCAAAACCAACCCAGCACCGGCCCGAATATCGGTGGCACGAACGGGAGCTCCGGACAGTTCCGGCCGACCCCGCACCACCGCATGATGGCCATCGGTGCGAATCTGCGCACCTAACCGCACCATCTCATTGACAAACATAAAACGGGCTTCAAAGACATTCTCGGTGATCATTGCCGTGCCCTCGCTGATGCTGGCCAGCGCGATGATCATGGGCTGGAGGTCAGTAGGAAAGCCCGGATACGGCAAAGTGGCCACGTCCACGGCACGAGGGCGCTGGTCCATCGTCACGCGAAAGCCATCGTCGACTGGACTGACCTGTGCCCCGGCGGCTGTGAGTTTTTCTAGCGGTAATTCAAGGTGGTCCATCCGGGCGTTGTGAATGGTGATGTCGCCACGCGTGAGTACCGCGCCGATGGCCCACGTCCCTGCGACGATGCGATCAGGTACGGCGGTGTGATCAACAGGGCTGAGGGACGAAACACCAGTAATGGTGAGCGTCGATCCCCCCACGCCGTCAATCTGTGCACCCATATTGATTAACATCTGGCATAGGTCAACGATTTCGGGTTCGCGGGCCGCGTTGTCAACGGTTGTCGTCCCCGTCGCCAGGACAGCAGCCATCACGATGTTTTCGGTAGCTCCCACACTGGGAAAATCGAAAGCAACGTGCGCACCCTGAAGTCCGTTGTGGGCAGTGGCATGTAAGTAGCCATGCTCGCTCCTTACTTGCGCGCCCAGCTTAATCAAACCCTCAACGTGCATATCCAAACCGCGTGATCCGATGGCGTCCCCACCAGGCAAGGCCACGTCAGCCTCACCACATCGAGCAACCAGCGGGCCAAAGACACAAATCGATGCCCGCATCTTGCGTACCAAGTCATAGTCGGCCTGAT
>CAMCVY010000121.1 GCA_945881995.1 Bifidobacterium breve
GAACGCCGACCACCTTGCTGGTTGTGTACGCCCAAGCTGCATAACCCTGAGCATTCCGAGCACGCACTCGTCCTTGAACGGTGGATCCATTAGTAAAAGACACCGTCTTCGACCGGGTGGTGCGAGCAACAAGATACGTAGACCATGAACCCCATCCGCTTCCCACTCGCTTGCGCGCGGCAACTTGGTAGCCGGTAACGGTCGAGCCATTACTTGCGGCAGCGTTCCATGAAATCACGGCCTTCGCATTGCCAGTTGTAAGTTTCGCCGAGACTGAAGATGGTCGACTAGCAGCGGAGGCTGGAGTCGCGAGGACCACTGCCAATATTGCGATGCAGGACAGTGTGGAAATAAACAAGTTCTTACGCATTGAATCCCCCGTGTGTGTATTTTGTTGTGACTATTCTCTAGTGAATTTGGTGAGATGTGAGCGAAACCAACAGACTTACTACTTAAGCATCGGAAAAAACGGACAAAAGTCGCAATTACTACCTACGTGTTCGCACGACCTCTGAGGTGCGCCCCCAGGTCGTCCCATTTGCGTTGCTAACTACCCGATATTTCAAGCCCTTACCGGTTTTCATGCTGTACTTAACAACACCTCGAGAAGTCCCAGTCCCAGCCGGGTAGAAGTTCCTGATCTTCACCCACGCTGAACCATTCCATCGCTGTAATTGAACCTTTGGCGGATTCCACCGAACATACCCAAGATAACCATTGGGCTCAAACCTTTTAGCTCGAATCGTCCAACTCACCCTTGAAGAAGATGACTGGCTCCCCGAAAAACTGAGAAGACTCTTTCGCTTGATGTAAAAACTGCTTGATGTGTAATCAGTACCGTCGAACGATCCATAATCGCCAAAGTTATAGCCACCATTGTCGTAGTAGCCACTGAGGACAGTGGGACCTAGCGTGAAGCGACCATAGCCATTAAACCTTGGACACCATTGGAATGAAGACGACCCGTTGTCTAGATAGAAGTAATCGTTGTAGTTCCCGTTGACGAGGATATCTGTCCGCGCTGAATAGAAAGTTGTAAACCCATCCCCGGAAATTGAAGCCTGAACCGGGATATAGCGACAGCCATACGACGAGACCGAAATATTTGAAGCAGAAATATAGTCAACCGAGAGATTGCCATATGCGTACGCTGGACTTGCCCCAATGGACAAGCCGGCACTCGTGGCAACTCCCGCGAGAACCAGTACTAAACCCACGGAAAACGTGCGTCTGCTGGTGCGCTTGAAAACTCTCACTGCATCCCCCTTTATGGAATTGAACAATGCCTCTGAAATCCGGTTTTGGCCCACTATCGGAAATTTAGTCATCTTGGTAGGCCAAAGACCGCGAAATGCTCATCGAGGGAGACAGCTGAGTCTGGTCGGCAAGGTACGCCCAGCCCAATACATCGACCTTGCGCAAGCGGTTGAGCCCACATCCGCGTCGAGGTGGGGAAATCATTAACTCTTAACGTCGTCATATGCACGACGGGGACGAGGATTTCTCATTACGCTGGGATAATCAAATGAACTAAGGGGGCAAGTCAATGTCTAGCATTTTCGAACGTAGTGGGGCTGTCGATTTTCCATTTGCACGAGAAGTGGTGCTGGTGGCAGCGGAAGAGGCCATGCGAAATATCTCAGGAATGAAAGTAACTCAAGTCAATAGGTTGGCTGGCCACATCTCAGTCTCGTTTGGCGCGACCGCATTTACTTGGGGCGAGAGGGTCACCATCTCGATCCTCGCACTCTCTGATCACACGAGTCGACTGGCTATTGAATCTGGCACGAAAATGTACTCTTACGCGAGCCACTCGAAGAACGGAAAGAATATTCAAAGAATCATTACGGAGACAAATAAGGTCCTAGAAAGAAAGGGCCCGGCAATTGCATCACAACTGGGATTGAACAATCCTGTTGAAACTGCAAGCACAGCGCATCCATCGACTGCCGACGAGATCAAGAAACTCGCGGATCTCCGGGATGCCGGAATCCTTTCCGACGAGGAATTCAATGCAAAGAAGAAACAAATTCTCGGTCTTTAACAGGGGCGAGCGTGGGCAAATAGTCTTGAGGCTACTTACCGAGCACTCGCAGGCAGGTTCAGCGCACTGACCACGGCCCGCCAGACCACTTTGGTTTCCACGCCTGCTTCGAGAGCTTGATCAACCGTGAGGCCATCGAGTTCGGTGATCACATGGTCGTGCGCAAAGGAGGTGGCATAGGTGGCACCAAGGTGATCTTCCATGCGCGACCAAAACTCAGTAAGGCGCATGAGGGATGAGAGGGAGAGGCTCAGACGGAAGCGTGCTCGGAGTTGAGCAGTTCTTCCAAACCACTGTTATCCACGAGCTCTTGCAACGCAACACTAGGCGCGGATGCCATCAGCAACTCACTCAAGCGCATATCCAGCGCTTCACAAATCGAAGCCAGCAATTCGCTGGAGGCTTCCTTTTGGCCACGCTCTACCTCAGACAGGTACCCCAGCGAAACCTTCGCATCGGCACTGACTTGACGTAGCGTGCGACCTTGTTGCAGACGACGCTCACGAAGACTTCCGCCAATGTGTTGACGAAGCAAGATCATCTGCGTGCCTCCTTTTTGTGCCTAAACCGTAGGTCACAACCTGTGACCCTGACCAACCATCCAAGCCTAGCGCGTAGGGCCGACGCCTGCCTGCCAACCGTTGGCGCCTAGGACCTACGACACCATCGGCACCTGGACCTACCTGTCTTAACCGTGCCAGAAGGGAATTTGTTCCGGCCCTGGTGGAAGGCCCAAAATCGTGCGGCGCAGCAGGTCTAGGGCGTGCACCACGCTCTGGCGCCGGATCGTGGTCCGGTCCCCCCGCAGGTGCACCGTCACATCTACCTCACTGGTCGCACTGGCAATAGCCAAATGCAAGGTCCCCACGGGCTTGCCATCCTGCTCAGCAGGACCAGCCACACCGGTGGTCGCCAATCCAAGATCGGCCTGGAAGCGCTCGCGCACCCCTTCGGCCATCTCGCGGGCTACCCCAGAGTGCACCGGTCCGTGAACCTCGAGCAACGCAGATTCCACACCTAGTAGGTCATGTTTGGACTGCGTCGAATACGACACCACTCCACCTTGCAGGACCGCCGAGCTGCCGGGCACATCAGTCATCGCGGCGGCGATCAAGCCACCGGTCAAGGATTCCGCCACCGCCACCGTGCGACCAGCCGCGGTCAACAACGCCACCACTGATTGGGCCAATGTTTGCGCAGCTTCACCCACCACTGCATCGCCCAAGATCTCGCGCACATCCTCCGCCGCGGCATCAAGAACAGTCGATACGGCCTTGGTGTCATCGCCAGTGGCACTTAACCGCACCACCACTTCAGCCGGCGAGGGTAAATACGCAATAGCGATCTCTGGATGCTGCGCTGCCCAGTCCGCGAGCAACGCCGCCACCTGGGTTTCAGGCAACAGCGCGGTCCGTAGCGACTTAGTGACCGCAAAATGGGAGCGACGACGCACGAAATCGGGCACCACACCGGTTTCCATTACCGCCTGCATCTCACGCGGCGGTCCGGGGACCAAATAGACCACGTGATCATCAAAATTCATGCGCACACCAGGTGCACTACCCACCGAATTAGGGATCGACGACGATCCGATCGGCAAATCCACCTGCACTAAGTGCGTATCCAAGATGGGGCGATTGATTTGTTCAAAGCGTGCGCGCAAAGCGGCTTCGGCTCGCGCATCGCGGGCAACTTCAACACCAGCAAACGTCGCCAGTCCGGCTCGGGTCACATCATCACTGGTTGGCCCCAAGCCACCGGTCACGATCACGGCTTGGCATTGCTTCAAACCATCAGCAATGGCTTCGGCAATCACATCGACTTGATCACTCACTACTCGACCAGCCGTGACATCAATACCGAGTTCGCCCAGTCGTTGACCAATCCACGAACTTTTGGTGTTGACCTTGAAGCCACTGAGCAATTCATCGCCCACCGCGATCACACACACGGTCAATGGAACTTTGGACTTGGCCGACTTGCGTGGACTCATGCTGGCGCATCCGTTGGTGGAAGGTCAGCCTTTACCCTGCGCAACCGCACAGCACGGAACAAGTAATCCACGGCCGTCACCAGCGTGACCACCACTGCAGCGGCCATCAACACCACGCGAATGGCATCCAGAACTGAACCATCAACGGGCAAAAGGTAGAAGCCCACGGCAAATAACTGCAATACCGTCTTGAGCTTGCCGCCACGGCTAGCCGGAATGACTCCCCCGGCCCGAGCCCACCAGCGCAACACCGTCACGGCCAATTCGCGAGCCAAGATCACCGCGGTCACCCACCACGGCAGGTCACCTAGCCACGACAACCCGATCAGGGCTGCTCCGATGAGTGCCTTGTCGGCAATGGGGTCCGCGACTTGGCCAAAGGGGGTGACTTGTCCAGTGCGACGGGCGTAATCACCATCGATGAGATCGGTGATCGCTGCAACCACAAAGACAGCCAAAGCCCAGTAGCGAAGTGCGGTGCCCTGGGTGTCACTGACAATCAGCAGGTACAAAAACACCGGGACCAAAACGATGCGAAAAACGGTGAGCGCATTGGGAACATTGACTGAACGCACCTGCGTTGTCGTCGGTTCCGCGCTCACGGTGGTCCCACTCCCTTGCGATCAGAACTACTGGTGCATTAGCCGACTAATTCGGCCACTAAATCTGCTCCATCATTGCCCACAACCGTGCCTGACACCACATCCCCGACGACTATGGCGCGCCCATTGGCCTGCTGGCTATAGGCGATGGTCACATCCCCGTCGGTTTCTGGCCCTTGATGCCCAGCGCGACCGGTAATCACCCCGTCGCCAATGAACTCGACCAAGACCTCAATGCGCTCACCCATGCGGTCTTCGGCTCGTTGGGACATCAATTCATCAGCCAACGTGGCGAAGTGCTCCACCCGCTCGCGCACCACATCAGGATCGACCTTGTCGGGCAGATCCACCGCTGCGGT
>CAMCVY010000122.1 GCA_945881995.1 Bifidobacterium breve
GTCTCGGCAGGAGCCAGTTCAAGACCATTGAGGTAGGTCTGCTTACGTTCGCCGTAGTCGCGATCGGCCTTTTCATCCGAGTGCATCACGTCGCTGCATCCAACCACGATCTGGGCGACTCTTGCACCAAAACGAGCGGTGATTTCGGCCGGTGTGACATTGCAATCTTCAATCACGTCGTGCAAAAGGCCGGCTATAGCTTGTTCCTCGTCACCGTCGGCCTCCAGCACCAGGCTAGAAACGCCGATCAGGTGGCAGACATAGGGCGTATTGGTGCCCTTACGGGAGTGTTTGGCGTGTTTTTCAGCGACATAAGCCACTGCTTGGACATAGCGGTCACTGAGAGTGACCAGTGGTTCGGTTGATGATTTCATCTATTCCCCTTTCCCTTACAGGTTCATTTTCGCACGAGGGTCTGACAGTGAAGACGGATTGATTACTCACGTGCTGCGCAGGCTGCTTGCTCCAACAAGAAGTAACTCTTCATCTGGAATTCAGGTGTTGTGCAGACGAAGTAACCATCCCGCTGTCATACCTACGCACTACCGTTTGAGAGATTCACAGGAGGAAACCATGACGATCTCGGATTTGCAGTATTGGAACCAGCGAGATTTCGCTGGACTTGATCTGACGGGTATCGATTTCTCGGGGTATCGACTCGAAAACGCTGACTTTTCTGGAGCCGATCTGACCGGGGCCAATTTGTATTGTGCCGATCTGACCGGAGCTAACTTCGCCGGCGCGACGCTCGTGGGAGCCAACCTGACCGGCTGCAACATCACGGGAGCCCAATTTGACTACCGGCACCGGCGAGAAGCCAACTTCACCGACACCTACTTCGATTTTGCACCGTGGACCATGGGTCAAATCGTGGAATTAGAACGCTCGTAGCGCACGTCCGACTTCTTGACCCCTAGCAGCGACTGCGCACGCGCCTTCCGCTTGCCCTGACTGGCTACGGATGACCTATCAAGGTGATCTAGGGATCGGAGCGGTATGTCATAAAGCGCTCAGCATTGTTGTGGGTGGGGTCGTTGACCGCACTCCCACCGGTGCTATTTGTCTTATTTCGGCCGGCACTTTCCTTAGGCGCTAAGCCTGTAGCCGTGTCTTGCGTGGCGAAATCGACCAAACAGGTTCATCATAGAAACAAGGGCCGTAGCGCTTGGTTACGACCGAATCGCTATCTGGAGAGTGGCATGAATGGAATCTTTGACGTCAAGACATTGACCGATGGGCAATTCGATGTCGTCTACAACGTCTTGTCTTTTGGTTTCGCCTGCATGTTGGCAACAACCATCTACCTCTACATCAGCACCGGCCGCGTTCTACCCAAGTATCGTCAAGCAATCACCATTTCCGGCACAGTCACACTGATCGCCCTCTATCACTACTGGCGTATCTTCGATTCCTTTGTTGCAGCCGAGAGCGAGGGAAGCTTCAACGAGGCCTACCGCTACGTTGACTGGTTGCTCACCGTTCCACTCTTGCTACTAGAAGCTGTTGCTGTGCTCGCCCTCCCGGCGGTTAATCGCAAGTCACTGATCAGCAAACTTGTTCCTGCATCAGCCTTGATGATCGTTTTGGGATACCCCGGCGAGATTTCAGATATGACAAGTACCAAGTTAATCTGGGGAGGCTTGTCAACGATTCCCTTCTTGTACATCCTCTACGTCTTGTTCGTTGAACTCGGAAAGTCTTTGGAGAAGCAACCACCCGAGGTGGCGGCATCCATAGGGCGACTGCGCATCCTGTTAATCGCCACATGGGGCGTTTACCCCATCTCGTACCTCCTGCCGGTACTCGGATTTACAGGACCCGATGCCTTTGTGGGTCGACAAATCGGCTACACCGTGGCTGACGTCCTAGCCAAGTGTCTCTTCGGGCTCACGATCTACAAGATTGCCAAACTCAAGAGTGCACAAGACAGTCCCGAATACGCCAAGGCTGAAATCGGCGAATAGTTTCTGAAGTTATCGGCGTCGCCCCACACCAGGGACGGCGCCGATAACTGTTTTCACTACCTGATGCGTCACTAGGTGTCGGACGCGTCGACCTTTAGCCCGGGGGCGGTATCACTTCTCGCAGGTCAGCGATCGGTGGTGATCTTCTTCTGAAATGCAATCGCGCAGGCCAGGGCTGCAAGCAGTGCACCGATCCCTAGGAATACGCGATAGGCGATCAGGCGGGTGTCTGCCGGATCAATAGCGTTCAGACACGGGATGGCCGCCCACAAGAGCGGGGCAAGGATGGCAGCGCCCACTGCCACCCGGCCGATCCGGGGAACCAAGTGCTCGACGTGACTGATCACGCCAATCGAGACCAGCACTGCGCCTACCGAACACAGGACCCACGGGCCACTGCCGGTGTCACTAGTTAGTCCAAAGTCGCCGAACCCCCAGAAAACCAAGCCGAGTGCGCCAGCGATCAGGGACAGGAACGAGGCGTGCACCGTCACCCGCACCTTCCACGGAACGCCCGCGGCGTAGTCGGCGATGGTGGCCTTCATCTGGATCTCCTTGTGGACGGCGATCAAGGCCACACCTAGACCCCCGATCACATAGGAAGCGCCCGCAACCCACAGCACGTCCTGGTTCGAGATCTTTGCCGCGATCATCAGGCTCCCGACGCAATTGAGAATCGCAGCCCCGATGATCAGCACAACCGCGCTGCGTCCGATTCGAAAACTCAGGTGCTCAACATGCAACACGATCGCAATCACCAGCAGCAATGTGCCAACAAACGCGATCAGAGCACCCACTTGCGAGAATTGCCCAACCAGCCGCAAGGCGTTACCGGCACCATAGAAAACCAGGCCGATCGCAGCCAGGAGTAACACCCTTGGCGAGGCATGAATGAGCTCGGACTCGAAACGTTGTTCCTGCTCGGTCAGTTCCGTTTCGGTCACGATGGGTCTCCTTGTTGCTACTCATGTCGCTGGGCCAGATGACCAAGTCATTTGATACTTCCCCACCTCAGTGGGTGTGTCTATCTCCTCTGGGGGTGTGTCCGTCGATCCCCCATACAGCTAAAGGACCGTATTCGAAACCACTGCATCCACAATGCCCAATACCGCCAGAATCGTGGCGGTGACAATGCTCTTCTTGCGTCCGATCACTTGCGGCAATCCCATTACCTGTTGAGCAATATCGGATTCCATATCTTTAAGCACGTTCAAGAAGTGAAATGCTGAAGCAAAAAGGATGAAACCTAAGACAATCCAGGTCGGCGGACGAGACCCCGAGGCAAGGTAGATCGCCCAAGGAAGTGATCCGAACGAAAAGATGTAGGGCACCACGGAAAACACAGTCGACTTCAGCTTCACGTTGTAGGCGGTAGCGCTGAGTAAACCAAGGAAGTGAATTGCGGTTCCGTCTATTCCCAGTGGGCTCAATAGCGAAATGATCAGCGCACCCACTAGCGCAATGGCAATGGAGATTCTCAGCGTCAATTCGGTGATGTTCCCGGCCACAAGTGGTTTGTTAAACCTCATAGCGGCTTTGTCGCGTGGGAAATCTACGAGGTCATTGGTCCAACCAACAACGAGCTGCCCCAGAAGAAAGGCAAGCGCAATAAAGGCAGCATCACCGATCGAAAACTGAGTCAGCGCTAAGACAAAGGTAATTCCGACGACAAGCACGGTGGGCCCGAAGTGAGCTGCCTTGAGTAAACCCACGACCTGCGGCCAGATCTTTTGACTCATATGCACAGACTAGGTTCGGTGGCGGACGAGTCGGCCTGTAGGCCGGGTACATAGCTTGATCAATTCCTCCCATTACACGTAAGGGCCAAAAAACTTTCCCCACATTTGTGACCACATCTGCCGATGCATCAGAGCCCTCGGAACGTGATGGGCCCGGGGTGTGTTGCCCGTGGGCCGGTGGCGACTTTGTCACGACTTATTTGTACGCACCGGTCATGGACATCGGGGCCGTATCCGCGCTTCGGTGCCTATACTTGGCACAACTAGAGGGGAAGGCATTTGAGCATGGACAGTGTGGGGCCAGAAAACGGAATCCGTGAGTACCTTGCAATTCTTTCGCGCCGCAAGCTAGCAGTGATCTTGTGCACCCTATTTGCTCTCGTCGTTGCCGCGGCCTACTCGCTCACCATGACTCCCGTCTATGAGTCCACTAGCCGTATCTTGGTCCAACAGCGCGCTTCGGACTCCCTGTTCAATGAGATCGCACCCGGATTGAGCGATACGGCACGATCCATTGACACTGAACGTCAGGTGATCGAGAGCCAGCCCGTGCAGCAGAGGGCGGATGAGATCGCCGAAGATGTGTCCTTGGAGAGTGTCGTCGTTTCCACTCGCACCGTTGGTGTGACCAACGTCATTGAAATTGCGACGCGAAGCACTGATCCGTTGATTGCAGCTAGCGCGTCCAATGCGATTGCTGAAGCGTATGTGGCCTTTAAGCGTGAGCAGGTGGTCAATGATTTGACAGGCGCCAGCAGTGAGTTGCGCAGCAAACTGGATACGATTCAGGACCGCCTGGAAGCGGTCACTGAAGATATCGAGGATAGCCCCGGCGATCCGACAGCAGCTCAGGATGAAACTCTGCGTTCTCTGACTGCGCAGCAGCAGACGTTCCAAGGATTGTTGGATCAGATACAGGTGTCGGCAGCATTGCGCACCGGTGGGGCGCAAATTATCGAACAAGCCACGGTTCCTAAGTCGCCCGTTGAGCCGAATTTGCTACGGAACTTGGCGTTGGCGCTGGTGCTAGGCCTTGGTCTAGGCGTTGGACTGGCCCTATTACGGGAGCAGTACGACGACTCGGTGAAGTCCAAAGCAGATCTTGAGACCATTGCTCCGGGCGTCCCGGTGTTGGCCTTGATTCCTGAGAACAGGGAGATTTCTGGCACCCCACCCTTACTCATGTCCCATCCCCGTTCGGTTGCTGCGGAGTCCTTCCGAACGATGCGGACATCGTTGCAGTTCCTCGGGCTAGATC
>CAMCVY010000123.1 GCA_945881995.1 Bifidobacterium breve
CTTCAATTCACCAGTTGGTGTGACTGCGCGCGGAAAGTGATCATTTGTCAGCACCACGGCGGGCCCAATAAAGACCCCATCCTCCAGGATCGCTGGTTCATAGACCAAAGCGTAATTTTGGACCTTGCAATTGTCGCCCAGCTGCACCCCGGACCCGATATATGCACCTCGGCCAATAATGCAGTTGGCACCTAGCGTTGCGTTATCGCGAACTTGTGCTGAATGCCAGATAGTCGAACCAGGTCCAATAACCGCTGACGGATCAACATCGGCATCAACAATGCGAACCTCTGGCTGAGACATGTCAGACATCCTCAAGAGTCGCAGCGCTAGGAGGTGTGTCAACAAACTTCGAATATGCCTTCACGACCTCGGCAGGGGTGCCTCGCTCCATCAGACGACCCTTATCGAGCCAGATTGCTTCAGTGCACATCTCTTGAAGAGTGGCCAAGGCATGAGAAACGAACACCATGGTTCGGGCCTCACGAACCAAAGACATCATCTTCTCGGTGGCCTTCTTCTTGAACCGAGCGTCACCCGCCGAGAGGGCCTCATCAACGAGCAAGATGTCCGGCTCCATGTGAATGGCGACCGCAAAGGCAAGTCGGCTATACATCCCGGATGAATAGGCGCGCATGGGCATCTCGAGAAAATCCCCTAGTTCAGTCCAATCAGAAATCTCCTCGAATTTGGATTCGATTTCCGCACGGCTATACCCCGCGGCAAGTCCACCAAGAATGACGTTTTCGTGACCGGAGAGGTTGGCATCAAAACCAACACCGAGTGCCAACAATGTGCTCACTCGCCCTCGAACCTGAATCTCACCGGAGCTGGGCGGCAAAATTCCTGCGATCGCTCTCACAATCGTAGATTTTCCCGCGCCGTTACTACCGACAATGCCCAACACTGATCCAGCGTGAACATCGAAAGACACGTTCTTGACCGCTTCAATTTCGCGGATCAAACGTTCACCGCGACCCGCGCGCATTACTGCCGACTTCAACGTGGGACGTTTTTCAAAAGTAGTCCGATAGGTGATGGATACATCACGAACGGAAATTGACGGAGGATTAGAGACGGACTGCAAAATCGCGCTCCCTTGACATAAAGACAAACGCCCCCAAGATGAGGACTCCAAAACTCCAGGCCGCAGCCAGAAGCGTTTCCGACATGAGGGGCAACTCGTGATCAATGATGATTCGGGACCAACCACCAAGAATAGAGAAAAGGGGGTTAAATATCTCCAACGCACGCAAACGGTCTGGCAGCTGCTCCGAATACCATAAAACCGGTGAGGCATAGAGCCATATCCGATTGACGTAGGGCAGGAAGTTGCTTGTATCGCGAAAATACACCTGGCACGTGGCCAGTAAGAGTGCCATTCCCGTTGCGAAGGCCAGCAAAAAGATAAACCAAGGAATCGCGACTAAGTCGATCACATTCAACTTCACCGGCCCGATAACGAGCGCGACGAGCAAAACCAGCAAAGTAGGCAAAAACTTTCGAAGTGCCGTCCGCACTTCCGACAGTGGAAGCAGCATCCGTGGGAAGGCCGTATTCGTGATCATCTTGCCGGCCTTGACTACGGACTTTGCTCCACCAGTCATGGAATTAGCGATAAAGAAGAAGGCAAAAAGACCACACAGCAGGTGCGAAAAGTAGTTCGGGTCACTAGCGGCGCGACTGGACAAAATAGTCACGAGGAGGAAATAGACAGCCGCAAGGAGAAGGGGATTCAGTACGTTCCACAATTGCCCCAAGACGGTGTCCGACTGGGTGGATCGAAGTTTGGCTCGCGAGGCTTCTGACGCGAACGCACGTCGGCGCCATGCCTCGCGGAAATAGGGTCCAAGATGCGGAAGCCCGGCCCGAAAAGGTTTGTACACATGGACGACGCCACTGAAATCATCCTCTGACTGACTAACTGCAGAGCGCACGTGATGTCCCATTTCGTCGGATGACTGGTTGAAGCAAAATTTTACTGCGGGCAAACCCATTAGTAGCGACTTCACACTACCAGCCGCAGGCTTGCTCACCTTGTGCCACAACGCCCTGCGTATCCAGATTTTCCTTGATCCCGGGCGCCTCTAAGTCAGCAACGTTGTGTTACAGGAACCACGGATTTATTCGTGTGACCTAAATAATACCTACTCCACCCTAAGCCTTGACGTAAGGAACCCCGCTCCCCATGTGCAATGCATAACGGCCAACGTCACTGGAATCGTGCATTGAACCCGCAAGCCCTGACCGCGACCAATCCACACACCCGCCGCCAACACCGTGAGGCCATAGCCCAGGGGGAGTACCAAGCCAGCAGGAAACCCTGCGAGTCCCACAAGGACCCCCAGCACCAAAAAACATACAAGAATCGGCGGAGCTAAGTACCTCAACGAAACCGTTCCCGTGTGCCGGCGCATCACCACACGACGCCACCGACCGTATTCAAAGTATTGACGCGCCAAACGACGAATGGTCGACCTCGGGCGATAGGTCACTTCGAGTTCCGGGGTGAACCACACCTGGCCACCCGTTTCCCGGATCCGATGATTGAGTTCCCAATCCTGGGAACGAACAAATCGTTCGTCATAACTTCCAACCCGATCCAACGCACTTCGGCGAAATGCACCGAGGTACACCGTTAACGCCGGGCCGGCGGATCCGCCGGTGTGAAAAGCTGCAGACCCCACGCCGATGGTGGATCGCATGGAACATGCAACAGCGCGTTCAAACGGCGTTACGCCTTGAGCTGCCATTACACCACCAACATTGTCGGCGCCTGTTTCTTCTAGCACCCTGATCGCAGTCGAGACATATGTTGCAGGAAAAAGGGCATGCCCATCAACGCGGACGATAAATCGCGAAGCTGGGTTGCTCGCAGCGATTGCGGCGTTCAATCCGGCTGGCGTTCGGCCTGTTGGATTGTCAACAGTGCTTACGCGAGCGTCAGCTTCGCAAAGTTCCTGAGCTATGGCATTGGTGTTGTCTAACGATGGCCCCAGCGCTAACACAACTTCAAGTGGGCCGAGATAGTCCTGAGCCAGCACACGCTCGACGGCTTCCGCCAGGTGCAATTCCTCATTCAGCACCGGCATGACAATGCTCACACTCGGCGGCGAATCCTGATTTGTACTGTCCACGGCAAATGATGGTACCGGCAAAGGCCAAACAGGACCCGGCGCGCCCACGCCATAGGCGTATAAAATGTGTCCATACAATGTTCTAGTGAACCTGCCAGGCCCCATGTGCGTCCAACTTCCCATGAGTGGGAAAGAGCAATGAGCGGCTACGACGACTTTTTTCGACCCGAACCAGTCGAGCAGCCTGCTTTCTCTGGGTTGCCGCCAGAGCTCTCACCACGTCAACGAGCTCCCCGCAAATCCGGACCGAATTACCGCAGGATCTTGAGCTGGATCGCCGGCATCACCTCGCTCATCCTTTTGGGCGTGAGTGGCATCGGCTACACAGCGCTCAACAACTACACGGGCAAGATTAAGAAAGAAGATGTGTTTG
Source organism: Bifidobacterium breve (assembly GCA_945881995.1). Classification (GTDB taxonomy): domain Bacteria; phylum Actinomycetota; class Actinomycetes; order UBA12327; family UBA12327; genus AcAMD-2. The sequence continues at coordinate 3,511 of CAMCVY010000123.1, forward strand.
CTGGGCTTGACAGGGCAGACACTGCCCCTGAAGCCGGTAAGGCAATCAATATTTTGCTGGTCGGATCGGACTCACGCGAAGGGCTGACGCGAACGCAACAAAACAAGTTGTCTACTGGCAGGGATCAAGGTAAACGATCAGACACCATGATCTTGATGCACATCTCGGCCGATAATTCGCGCGTCACCATGGTTTCGTTCCCAAGGGATTCCTACGTCCAAATTCCTGCTTACACCGACGAGAATGGAAGAAAGCGAGCAGCATCTAAAAACAAGATCAATGCGTCTTTCTCCAAGGGTGGAGCACCATTGACTATTCGCACCATCGAGGCGAACACCGGGCTGACCATTGACCACTACGTCGAAGTCAACATTGCCGGCTTTGTGAAAATGGTTGATGCCCTCGGTGGCGCCCAGGTCTGCTTGGCGAAAGCGGTCGACGACAAGTACAGCGGTTTGACACTGTCTAAGGGCAAGCACCTGCTGGACGGCGCGCAATCATTGGCTTATGTACGGGCTCGTAAAATTTACCTTGACCAGGACCTTGGTCGTATTCGAGCCCAACAGGCCTTCATCGGCTCAGTGGCGCGCAAGGCGCTCAGTGCACAAACCTTGACCAACCCGATCAAGCTCAATCGTTTCCTCGATGCAGCTCTGTCATCTGTGACAACTGACAAACAACTCGATCAAGCCGAGATTTTGCGCTTGGCTAATCGCATGCGCAATGTCCAAGCAAATCAAATTGAGTTCCTGACGGTGCCCATCAAGAACTCTGACTATCGAGTTCCCGGCGTCGGCTCGTCCGTACTGTGGAGCGAGACAAAGTCCGCAGAGCTGTTCACCAAACTCCGCACCGATACTCCCCTGAGTCCAAAAGCTCCCGCCGTGAAGGCCACCGTGCCGCCAGGGCTCATCACGATCCAAGTCCTCAACGGTGCAGGGGTGACCGGACTTGGGGCTAAGGCCGCGAATGATCTAGCGCGCGTTGGATTTGGGATGGCCGGTCCGGCCAAGAACGCCGATGTGACTGGTCAAGAAAGCACGGTTATTAAATACGACCCGACGAACATGGCCCAACTCAAAACCCTTCAGGCCGCGATCCCCGGTGCCACCATTGAACAATCCGATGGACTGGGCAAGACCTTCCAAGTGATCGTGGGATCCAGTTGGAGCGGCGCGACTCGAGTCACGATCACGTCGGCCAAGCCCAAGTCAACGACCAAGCCGACATCTGCCGCTGACACCACCTGCACCTAAACGCTGTACCGCCACGTAAACAAGAGGTACGAGCCGTAATAGGCCGACGATGCGCATAGGGCTATCAACACGAGCGCAACTAACCGGTTCGACTTCGCACTTAACCAGTGCGCTACGGGGATGAGCAAGGGAAAAGCGGTCAGTAAAAACCGCTCACGGACCTGAAAGTAGTTTGCA
>CAMCVY010000124.1 GCA_945881995.1 Bifidobacterium breve
GCCAAAGATCAGAAATAGCACCAAGCAGCCGTACCAAAATGCACCCAAAGCATCTGATTGCGGCGATAGAAATACGCCCCACATGGAATAGAGCCCACCGATAACGATGCAACCGATGACTAGAGGCTTGCGGAAACTGAGAAACAGAGTTGACGTTCCCAACGTCACAGCCGCGAAGTAGACCAAACCGTGTCCCGGTGGAACGAAACTTGGAACGCCAAATACTCCACCGAGCCGATAGGTGTACACATCCAACAACGGCGAGAACACATACTCAATGACAGTCGCGAAGACAACGACGATTCCTACTTGCACACGCAACAGTCGAGGACTTTGCCACAGCAGGAACCCCAACACGATCCAGGTGGCAACCCCTAGGACTAATTGCCCTAATTGCGTGCACAACTGATCGAGGGCTAAAACGATCGTGACCCACCCCATGACCGCCAGGGCAGGCATTACCTGGCGTACATCAGCACCAGTGATGGGTTTCGCCTCGGACTTCACGCGCTCAGCCTAGGCACAGACAACGGAAACAAATCTTCAGTAGGGCTGTCTTTGCTACCCGATTTGCAGGACTATGGAAAGGCACCGACTTGAGGAGGTCAACCATGTTTGTCCGCGACGTCATGACTCCCACCGTTCTTACCTTGGGCCCAAGCCACACCCTGCGAGAAGCCGCTCAACAGATGGCTCAATCCCATGTCGGGTCAGCAGTGGTTATTGATCCCGATGTCGGCGTAGGCATCATCAGCGAACGCGCCATCGTGATGGCCATCGCCGAGTACCAAGATCCCGATAGTCAGCTGGTCTCGCACCACTTAGCTCGCGATGCGGTTTATGCCGACCCACAGTGGACATTGGATGCGGCCACGGATGCGATGCGCAAAGGTGGCTACCGCCACCTCGTCGTGCTTGACCACGGAGATGTCGTCGGAATTATTTCCCTACGTGACATCGTTCGAGCCTGGCAACCCATCACCCGCTAGTTGTCTTCAAACCAATCGCCCACGAACTAGTCGGCGCGAACATCGGGTGGCAACACTGCATCACTAGGCTTTTCGCTCGAATCACCGGCGGGCTTGCGATCGCTTTGTTGCACGGTGCCATCGGGGCGAACACTCAAGGTTCCCCCTGTGAAACGCTGAACACGAGTGCCGTCAGGCTGTGTTTCAGCGTTGGCTAAAGGAGCTCCAATTTGACACGGTGATGCTGGGAAGCACCACTCATCAAGGAGCGGAGGCAATACTGCCCGAGCTCCGCGCGCCTTGGACACCACAATTGCACCGCGTTCAAACCAGGTAACTGATTCGCCACTTGCACGTCGCAGGACAGCTGTGCCCGTAATGGGAAGCCCGAAGACAGCAGCCCCGCCACCATTGGCATAGGCCTGCATAGTCTGGGATGTGACCACGTAGGTGTTGCCGATCGGAGACACATAGATCGATCCACCGTCAAAATTGCGAATGTTCCAATCCGGCTGCGATTGCAGCGGCCCGATCGAATCCTTGGAATAGCCCAAGGCTCCCCGCTCAGCTCCGGTGTTGACATAGCTCAAATACGCAGGAGCTTTTTGAATGGGGGCAGCGATGATAGCCCCCACGATGAGCGTGAAAAGCCCCGTCGTCAGCCACGGAGTGAGTCGGTTGCGAGCACGGTGGCGATTCTTTGCGACAGTTGCTTCTCGAGCAGTTAGTTCGGCAGCGAAGCGCTCATCAACTTGGGAGATGTGCCGTGCCTGGAAGATTAATAGCAATCCCCAGCCGGCGGCTGCATAGATCGGGACGGCCGCTGGGAGTGCGTACCTGTAGTCAAAAACTGACGTTGCGGATGGGATAAAGATCAATGCCGCTCCCGTGGCGGCTAATAGCACTGCATCTTCTCGGCGGGCTCCGCCTTTACGTCGCTTACCTAAGGCGGCACCGGCGACCCCGAGTAACAAACACAAAAGTAAGAACAAGCCTTGCGTCCCCAGGACGGACTGCCAGCCGCGCAGGAATGTTGCAGCCCATGACTGCAGTGAGACATCGGCCTTGTCGTCGGCAAAGTTGGAGCCACTCAAAACAATTTGCTGGTCAGGACGCGCTGGAGTGCGCGGGAAGGACCACCACGACGGTGGGGTGTCTTGGTAGCTGGCAAATCGCCCTGGCGAGAAATAATGAACAACGTCGTCCATCACTAATCGTGCATAATCGCCAGGCTGTTGGCGAATAACTGCAACGGCAAAGTCACGGGCAATAATTTCACGCTCAGCAGCACCTGGGGTTCGATCTGAGCCGGTAGCAATCCTGTTGAAGGGCGAGAGTCGATCCCAGGCATAGAAATTGCTACCTGGACGATTGTTCACCGGTGTGGAATCACACAATCTTTGTGCAGGCTTGCTCAATGTCAATCGGGAACAATCGGCAATAGGCGCAACGCGCGCATAAAGGAACCGCCCATCACGCTGGATCGCAAACACCCCGTATGAACTTGAAAAGAATCCACAATAGAAAACGACTGGCACCGCAAATGCCCCGATGCAAGCAACCACGGCCTTCCAGCCCACTCGCCGCACCACTAAATAGGCGACAACGAGGGAAACTATGGGCACCGCCACGGTGCGGGTCAGGCTGGCCGCTGCGAGAAGAACACCTACAACCAATCCAGAACCCAAAGTGAATTTTTGTCTGATAGCAACTAGGAGTGCCCCCATCACCAAACACGTGAAGAGAACTTCCGTCAACGCGACGTGCTCAATGAGAATCTGGTAACCATCGAGCAGCATCGGTGCTGGTACAGCCACCGCTAACCACACCGGTGCTTTCAATTCTATTAACGTCGCGTACAACACAATCGCGAGAGCAATGACAGCTAAGTGCTGTATCAAGGAAACAGAACCGATGTTTTGAGTCCAAGACATAAAGCGCAGGAACGCCGAATATCCGTACGGACGAACCCCTAACAACTCACCAGACTGAGCTGCAGTCAGGTAGCGAAACGAGTCCCCATAGAACATCAGAACCGGTTGATAACCCACCATCGCAATGGCGCGCGGGACCAAAGAGATGGCGATCAGCAGCGCGAAGGGAACGTGGACTAGCCACGGACGAGCGCGACGAACGGCGCTCTCCTCGCTCAGGGGAAGCATGTGTATAAGCGTGCCCTATCCGCGCCCACAGACCAAGCACCCAAGCCCGAGCCTGAGCTTGAGCCTTTGCCTCAGGCGAAGGGGTGGATGACCAAACCGCTAGGCAACTTAGGCTCAAACCAGGTCGACTTAGGTGGCATCACTTCGCCGATGTCGGCAACTTCCATTAAATCAAGCACCGATGTAGGTGGCATGGAAAAAGCCACGGCCGCTCCCGCATCGACGAGGCGTTCCAATTCATCGGTTCCGCGAATGCCGCCAACAAAACTGATGCGCGTGCTAGTGCGCGGATCATCGATGGCCAAAATTGGTCCGAGCACTTGATTTTGCAACAGCGAGACGTCGAGCATCTCTAAGGGATTGGATGCATCGGGCGCGGCCTGCGTGAAGCGGCAGCGGTACCACTGACCACCGGCATACATTCCAAACACATGTTGCTCAATGGGTGCAAGGGCTAAGTCAATGGGCTCAATGATGACGACTTCTCCCAGCTCAGCCACAAACTCGTCGAAACTCTTGCCGGCCAGATCGTGCACCACGCGGTTATAGGGCATCACGTTGACACTGTTGGTCGGAACCAACACTGCCAAGAATCCATCCAGTCCGTCAGCAAACTCCAGGCCCTTCGTAGCTGGATCCTTGGGCGGCAGATCACCCTTGCGTCGCTTGCGAACAACCGAGGCAGCCGCACTTCGGTGGTGTCCATCGGCCACATAGGTGCGGGGGATGAATTCAAAGGCCTCAACAAGTTCAGCCAAGATGGATGCATCGTCAATCAACCACAATTCGTGGCGAATCCCATCATCAGCGGTGACATCAATAGTGCTGGGGCCGGCCATAGCCTCGGCAATGACGGATGCGATAACATCGTCAGCGCGGTAGGTCAAGAACACCGGCTCATCGTGAGCCCCCACTGAATCAATGTGATTGACACGGTCCAGTTCTTTGTCCGGGCGAGTGAACTCGTGGATGCGAATGTTGGTGCGGTCGTAATCATCAACGCTGGCTGAAGCAACGAGGCCGACTTGAACCAGTTCGCCCATGGTTTGACGCATGGCATACATCACTGGCACATCGGATCGAACAAAAGAGCCATCGGCCACTAACGCATCAAGGGCCGTCTTCGACTGGGCGTACGCCTGCGGGCTGTGCGAATCCGCACCTTCGGGCATGTCAATCTCTGGTCGCGAGACGTGCAAGAACTGATTGCGACCGCCTTGAACCATCTGAGCTGCCTCTTGTGAGTTCATCACGTCGTAGGGCAACGACACCATGGAGTCGGCAACGGACGGGTTGACAGCAAGGGCCCTAAAGGGGCGAACAGCGACCATGACCTAAGGCTAACTAAGCCCGAATCACCATCACCGCGGAGTCTGCGTGAGCCAGTACCGATCCGCTCACGGAGCCGAGAACAAGTCCAGCGAAACCGCCGCGACCGCGCGAACCCACCACCGTCAGGACTGCTTCCTTGGACGCTTCAATGATGGCTGCGGCCGGACTGGCCTGCTCCAACCTCTCAATGAGTTCCACCAATTGGTCCGTGGCCTGCAATTCCGCCAGGCTCTGGTTCAACAGCGCCCAGCCTTCATCGACCTCACGGGCACGAACGCGATCAAAATCTTGACCCGAATTGACCAGCGTGCCCGCAAAGGATGTTGACCACGCATGAACCATCAGCAACGAAGCGCCGCGGAGCTTGGCTTGAGCAAAAGCCTCGCGAAGGGCTACTAG
>CAMCVY010000125.1 GCA_945881995.1 Bifidobacterium breve
GGAGCGAAAGTGTCGACTCGGATCAATCGGCGGGCACTGGCCATCCGCTAGGAACGGTGCATCGAGTTTATGGGCACTCACGGGTGCCTGACTTTCTTGTCGAGCGCGTTCGACGTTACCCACATGATCACCATGCGCATGGGTTACCACGATGTTGGTGACGTCTGCGACCTGAATACCAATATGAGCGAGGCCTTGTTCGAGCCTTTTCCATGCCCAGGGCATCCCCGCATCAATGAGCGTGACTTGGTCATCGTCGCCTTGGAGGACAAAGGCATTAATTCCATCCGAAGGAGCCACGGGAATACGCCACATTTTTGGTGCTAGGGCAAATGCCGGTGGGGAACCCATGGCTACTCAGTCTCAGGGGCAACACCAAGCGCGCCAACCGGACAGGAAACGCCGGTTCCACCCATTCCGCAGTAGCCGTTGGGGACCTTGTGGAGGTACTGCTGGTGATAACCCTCGGCAAAGTAAAAAGGGCCCGCCTTTGCCACAGGATCAATTTCCGTGGTGATGTCTCGGTACCCGTTTGAGGTTAAGGCGCGTTGGTATAGAGCCTTGGAAGCCTCGACAATCTCATCTTGGACGGCATTGGTGGTGTAAATCGCCGATCGGTATTGGGTACCGGCGTCGTTTCCCTGTCGAAAGCCTTGAGTGGGATCGTGGTTTTCCCAGAACACCTTCAAGATCTCAGTGAGGGGAATCTGCTCGGGGTCGAAGACCACTTGGACGGCTTCGGTGTGACCTGTGCGTCCGGTACACACTTCGTCGTACGTGGGATTATCGGTATAGCCACCTTGATAACCGACCGCCGTGGAGTACACACCCGGTGTTTGCCAGAACTTACGCTCCGCACCCCAGAAGCAACCCATTCCAAGAAAAACCACTTCGAGGTCTGCTGGAAAGGGTGGCTCTAGCGGAGTACCCAAGACAGCGTGACGATCCGGCACCTCAAAAAGTCGTTGATCGTGACCGGGCAGTGCTTCGTCGGGGGTGACAAGTCGTCGCGGTCCGAAAGAAAACATCACGCACTCCTGCAACGGTGGTCGGGTGAACACTAAGTGTGGCGCGAACTACGTGATTTCGCCCGCTGAATCATCCCTTGCGGGGATGGGGGCACCGTGTTTCCGTACGGATTTGTGGGTTTCCTTCATTGAGATCGCCAACAGGAAACCAAAGGCAGCAACCGCGGCACCTGCGCTGAAGGCGATTGGGTATCCGGCCCGGGACACCAGCCAACCAGCAATGAGCGGACCGGTGATGGCGCCGAAATCGGATGCCATCTGAAAGGCCGCGACCACTGTTCCACCGCGAGTGGGTGACACATCACCTACGACAGCGGCAGGCGCTGATCCCATGAACGCTGATCCGACGCCCAGCAACGCCATCCCCAGGAGAAATACTGCCGGGGTGGTGGAGGCACCCAGCATCAGCATGCCAATGGTGACGGCTCCGGTGCCGCACACAAGTGCTGGTTTGCGACCGCGTTCATCGCTGAGCCGACCAGCAGGAATCAAGAGAATGGCTTGAACACCCGCAGCGACAAAGAATCCGATACCCGCCAGGAATGGCCCTTTGAGCAAGGCCTCAACGACGAAGAGTGGAACAAGGGATGCACGCAAACCAAACGAGGCGAAACCATTGCCCAGGTTGATCACCATTGCGGTGACAAACGAGCGATTGCGTAGGGCAACAAAGAGGGGGGCTAAGCCTCGCTCGGCTTTGTTGGGCGTTCCGCCTGCAGGGCGTTGGGCCGTGGTGCTGGTCCGAAGAGCGGTGATCGCGAAAATGCCGGCGATAATCAGCATGCCTGCGTAGATGAAGAAGGTGGCGCGCACGGAGTAGGCGCCGATCAGACCACCCAGAGCTGGACCGCTGATGCCACCGAGCAAGAACCCACCTTGGAAAACTCCCGCCGCTCGGCCGCGTTGGTCCTCACCCGCGCTTCGCAGGAGCAGACCTAAGGCGGACACGGTGAACATCGCGCTGCCGACTCCGCCAATACCTCGAAGTAGCAACAACTGTTCATACGTTTGCGCCAAACCTGCGAGGGCGCTGGAAACGGCCACTATCCATACGCCGGCGGTGAGGACGATGCGCTCACCCAGGCGGTCAACGATGGCGCCCGCACCCAGCGCGGAAACGAATCGCATGAAGGCGAATGCGCTGATGACTGCCCCGACAGCGAAGTATGAAACGCCAAATTGACGAGCGAAGAGCGGGATCGCAGGAGCCACGATGCCAAACCCGAGGGCGACCAGGAATGCGATGACAACCAAAATCGAGACTTCGCGGGGGAGTCCAGCAAGTGGGTTGCGAATGCGCATGGTGAGTTCAGTGTGTCAAAGCCGTCAGGCTCAGGCGCTGCGGCGTCGGCCCTTTCGTCGCGCAAGGTAGTCCGTGACTACGTAGTCCCCAAGCCGGTTGCCCGATGAGGCAAAGACCTGGCCCCCGTTGCGACGAGCCACCCCATCGACGAATTGCTCCAGGCGGGGGTCTTCCCCGAGTCGGAAAATCGACATGGAGGCGCCACGACGAGTCATCTTGTCTACTTCGGCCAACGTCACTGCCAGAGTTTCGGGTGAGGGTGGCCAGCCAAAGGTCCATTGCCCATCGCGCTCAAGGTGCGCAGTGGGTTCGCCATCGGTAACGACCAAGACGACCGGCTCGGCATCGGGATGCTTGTCTAAGAATCGTCCAGCCAACATCAGCGCATGCTGCAGGTTCGTTCCTTGAAAGCCGGGAACATCTAACGAAGCAAGTTCGGCGGCCGGAACCATGCGAGCCATGTTGGCGAAACCAATGACACAGATCGCATCTTGTGGGAATTGCGATTCGGCGAGCGCGTGCAGCGCCAGCGCTGTGGTCTTAGCCTCACGCCAGGTGTCATTGAGCACCATGGAAAAGGACTGGTCAACGAGCAAGCACACAGCAGCTCGGGTTCGTGTTTCCGTTTCTCGAATCTCAAAGTCTTCGACATCTAGTCGTACCTGGTCACCGATTCCATTGCGTCGGATGGCGTTACTGACAGTCTTGACCACATCAAGGGGCTGTTCATCACCAAATCGCCAGGGTCGTGAAGCGCCCGTGAGTTCGCCAGACGCTCCAGCATCATGGATATCGTGATTTCCCCGCGGTCCTGCTTTCAATGACGAAAAGACTCGACGCAACGCGGTTTGGCCAATACGGCGAACAGCCTTGGGCGTGAGTTCGCTCTCCCCACCCGTGCGAGTGAGGTAGCCAGCTCGTTCGAGTTCGCGTTCCATGCGCTTGAGTGCCTCGAGATCATCAACTGCTTGCCGGCCTAATGCATTGCGCACGAGGTCCTCATCTACGTCATCGATAGATGCACCGGGGTAATCCTGACTCAGCATTTCCTCTAAGGCTTCTAGGTCAGCCAACTCCTCCAGTGCTGAGGTGCCATCACCCATACCCATGGGATTGTCACCATTCATTCGGGCGGGGCGCTGATTAAACAGGTCAGGTCGTCGCTCGCGCAGTCCCTCACCCAGTTGAGACATCTGCATCTGCAAGTCGAGGTCGTCACCCATAGCTTGTTGCATCAGTTCATTGAGCTCAGCGCGTTGTTCAGGGGTGAGTGAATTCATTAAACGCTCAGCCGCAGCAGCGCGCCGAGCCAGCGACTCGACAAGTTCCTCGAGGTTTTCAGGTTTGTCTGGAAAGAACTCTCCATGTTTTTCCATGAACGCTTCAAAGTCGGCCTGCGTGTGTTCGCCACGCGCATCTGCGGCCAACATCGCATTGAGGTCGCTCATCATGTCCTTGATGCGCTCCATGGCTTGCGGGTCACCGCTTTGGAGGGCTTCCTTCATACCTTTGAACTGCGCATCCAGGACTTCTTGTTGGAGCAACTCCTTAATCCGATCAAAAGTTTGCTGAGCTTCTTGGCTGGACCATTGGTAATTGCCGAGTTCCTGGACCGCTCGTGCGGTGTCCTCGGGAAGTGCGTTCAGTTCGGCTTCGCGCATGCGGGCATTGTCGGACGGATCAGGAAATAGGGCGTTGCGCTCAAGTTCTACTGCTTGGTCGAGCAGTTCGCGCACTTCCTGCAACGTGCCATCTAAGTTGCCGGATTCCTGTAGATCACGGCGACGTTGCCGAGCTTTACGTAAGAGGTCGTCTAAACCGCGCCGGCCTTCGCTACCGCGTCGCAATAGATCGCGGAGAGCTTCCCGTGGATCAGCACCGTCGAGGACTCGATCGCCGATTTCGTCCAACGCTGAAGCAACGTCAAAGGGAGCGGCCAGTGGATCGGGCCCCTCGTGGTAGCCGCCGTAGCGATAGCGAGTCATGGGGTTTAGACCGCGCCGTATACCGAGGTGCCGCCTAGATCATCCTTGGAAATCTTGCGCGTCAGATACAGCCCTTCAAGCGCGAACTCAACCGCCGCCGCTGCCATGGCTGGTGACTCAGCGCCGTCATCGCCTACTGCCGCAACGATGCGGGCCAGTCCGTCAAAAGCGCCCACGTCATCCAAGATGGCCTTCGCGGTGACAAGGTCACCGCTGACAACGTTGGTGTCCTCGTTGATTTGATCAACTAAGCCGGACAAATCAACGCCGGCAAGGTGAGAACGAAACACCTCTGCGATCGCTTTGCGCATGAGGTGTTGGAGGACTTCTTCTTCTCGTCCTTCTTCACTGACTTCGAATTCGACTTTGCCGCGCAGTGTCGGGACTACTCCGGCCAGGTCGCACACTCGGGCAACCGCAGGCTCTTCACCGGTGATGGCAGAGCGACGAAGCGCCGATGCTGCTACTGACTCAGTAGCAGCCACCGCGAA
>CAMCVY010000126.1 GCA_945881995.1 Bifidobacterium breve
GTGATGTGGTCAAGAAGCTCGCGGTATTTGCGCTGAGCGCGGGAAGCGCCTTCCACAATAGGAAGACGCCAATGGCGCCCATGACGATGAGCACCACGATGCCGGACCCTCGGGAAATACCAGCAAAGAGCGCATCGCGTGGACGCGAAGATTTACCCAAGGGGGCACCGACTGGCGCCTCTGGGTTGATCAACGTGGTCACGTCGTCATGCTCCCTCAAAGAGGACTGCTATCGGGGGAAGTTGGCGGATTGCCATTGGTGCAATCTTGCCTGTGTGGATCCGCACACCGCACGAGCCCCCACCCAGGGGGTGGAGGCTCGTGTCAGGTAGTGCTGGATTACGCGAGCGAGCTCACAGACTTGCGCACCGAGGTGAGCAGATCGCCGGTGATCGGGACGTATCCAATCTCCACCAACTTGGCCTGGGCCGCGTCGGAGGAGGTGTAAGTCAGGAACGACTTGGTCAGTGCCAGGTCGGTTCCCGTCAAACCCTTTTGGCAGGTGATCTCGTAGGTCAGCAGCACGATGGGGTACGTGTTGGCGTCCTTGATCGTGTAGTTGATCTTCAACTTGATGTTGTTTTCGTTGTCAACAATTTCGCCAACGGCTTTGTTGATCGCTGCGGCAGCGGTCTCGGCGTTGGGCTCAACTGCGCCACCACCGTTGTCGACCTTGGCAACCTTCAACGCAGCGTCCTGGGCGAATGAGAGCTCGACGTAGCCGATGGCGTTGTCAGTGGACTTGATCGCAGCAGCAACACCGTCATTGCCCTTGGCGCCCTGACCTCCGTCAGCCTTCCACTCCTTGGAGTTGCTGAGCTTCCACACTGTGGGAGCAGCAGCGGTGAGGTACTTGGTGAAGTTGTCAGTGGTTCCTGAACCGTCTGAACGGTGGAACTGAGCGATAGTGGCATTCGGCAAGCTCACGCCTTCGTTGATGGCCTTGATCTTGGGGTCGTTCCACTTGGTGATCGAGTTGTTGAAGATTCCGGCGATCACGTCGGGGGTCAAGGTCAACGAGTCAAGACCGGCAACGTTGTAAGCCAGCGTGATAGCGCCTCCGACCATAGGAATGTGGATAGCTTCATTGTCGGCGCAACGTTCGTCGGCCTTGATCTGGTCTTCTGGCTTGAGTGTGGAGTCAGAACCGGCAAATGCGGTCTGCTTGTTGATGAAGTCAGTGACACCAGCGCTAGAGCCAACGCCTTGGTAGTTAACGGTTCCACCAGGGCATGCAGTTTGGTAAGCGTTAACCCACTCAGCGATGGCGTTCTTTTGCGCGGTGGATCCACTGGCCTTGATGGTGCCAGTTGAACAATCAATCGTGGAATCGGAGCTAGCAGTGTTGGAGCTTCCACCGCATGCACTGAGCGTGAGTGCGAGCACGGCAATAAGTGCTGCACCAACGACGCTCTTGCGCGAAGTGCTGACGTTCATTTGACCTCTTCTCGAAGGACCGCCACGATTTGGCGGATATTGTCCTGTGAAATAAAGGTAAGGAAGGTGGGTAGCCAGACACTCTGAATTAGGTGAACAAAAAGTGAACAATCCCTAACACTTGGGGCGCCTTAGGGGCGATGGCGCTCAAGACCCACGACCTGCCCTGTGGCGATGCTCAGGTGAACGACGAAGAACTCACCCTTACCTAGGGGTTCCTTTTGGTTCTTGTCTGCGAAGCCTTGAAGCGCCTGTAGCAGGAGTGCTGGCATGACGTTTCCGTGCGAGCACAAAATCAAACCTTGCCCACGGCCACGAGCGGCATCAATGAGTTGTCGGGCAGCCTCAATGCCCGTGGTCGGGTCTTGCTCAAATTCGCTTTCGCCTAGGACGTCAAGTTCAGCCAGAGGCTGGTTGACGAGTCCGGCATAGGGACTGACGGTTTGCATGCAGCGCAACCACGGCGAACTGACCACGGACAGGGGTTCATAGACGGACGACAAGACATGAGCGAAGCGTTCGGCTTGTGTTCCGCCACGAGCGGTCAGAGGTCGCAGGTGATCATCCTCGGTCCATTCCTCGCGAGACTTGGCCTTAGCGTGACGAACTAACACCAGAGGAATCGTGTCGCGCGGTTGTAAAGCAAACGCGTCTAGGACGGCGTGGTCGGCCGGGTAGGTCATCAGCTCACGGGTCTGCTCGATGGTTAACCAACGAACTTCGTCGACTTCTTCGTTCGCCGTGAATTCGCCATCAAGGTATCGACCAGCCCAGTAGTAGACGTGTTTGCGCCCGATGCCCTCTGAATAATCCCGTCCCGGCAGGGGTGCGCCGAGGGCTATGCGCGCACCGGCTTCCTCGAGAATCTCGCGGACCGCAGCGATCATGGGGTGCTCGTCGTGTTCAAGCTTGCCTTTGGGGAATGTCCAGTCGTTATACCGATCGCGATGCACTAGGGCGATGCGCGGATCGGTGGGCTCGCCCTGCCAAACAAGGGCACCAGCAGCTTCGATGATGCGCGGCTGCGTTGAATCGGTCATAGGACTTGGCGTCGGGCATGAAGCGCGATCAACATTTCTTGTAGGTCATTGAGCGGTTCATCATCTGCCCCACGGCTCTTGAGCCATTGGCCGTCTGCTTGTAAGTGCCACGCCGCTGTTGTGTCAGCAAAGGCCAGATCAAAGAGTTGTTCTATTTCACGCACGTGATCGGGGGAATCCAGTCGAACCAGTGCTTCAACGCGGCGATCGAGGTTGCGGTGCATCAGGTCGCTACTGCCGATCCACACCTCAGTGTCCCCGCCATTTATGAAGCAAAAAATTCGCGAGTGCTCGAGGAACCGCCCCAAGATCGAACGCACCTTGATGTTGTCCGATAAGCCAGGAACGCCAGGTCGGATTGCGCAAATTCCGCGAACCCAGACCTCAACCGTGACGCCAGCTTGCGAGGCTCGGTACAGGGCATCTATGCAGGCTTCGTCCACGATGGCGTTGGTCTTAATTCGAATACCTGCTGGTTTGCCGGCAAGGTGGTTCTCGACTTCTCGATTGATCCGCTTGACCAGGCCATTGCGGACCGAGTGGGGGGCGACCAGGAGGCGCTCGTAATCGGTGGTGCGGGCGTAGCCACTGAGCTGGTTGAACAGGTCCGCAACGTCTTCGCCTACGGCTGGGTCAGCGGTCAGCAGGCCAAGGTCTTCGTAGCTACGGGCGGTTTTTGGGTGGTAGTTGCCAGTACCAATGTGGGTGTAGCGGCGAAGCCCGTCAGAGTCACGACGCACGACCATCGACAACTTGCAGTGCGTCTTTAATCCCACAAGGCCATAGACGACATGCACGCCGGCTTGCTCCAACGTTCGAGCCCACGTGATGTTGGCTTCTTCATCAAATCGCGCTTTGATTTCGACAACAGCGAGAACTTGTTTGCCCGCTTCAGCAGCTTCAACCAGAGCATCCACGATGGGGGAATCACCACTGGTTCGATACAGCGTTTGTTTGATAGCCAAAACCTTGGGGTCAGCAGCGGCTTGTTCAAGAAAGCGTTGAACGCTGGTGGCGAACGAGTCGTAGGGGTGGTGCAACAAAATGTCGCGATGACGCATGGCGCCAATGACGTCAGGTGGTGACGACGTTTCCACCTCGGCCAGCATCGGATGGGTCTTAGGCAAAAACGTGGCAAACTTCAGGTCCTCGCGGGGCAGTGCCGCGATGGCTTGCAGGCCCGACAAGTCCAGTGGCCCTTGAACTGAAAAGACTTCGTCTTGGGTGACTTCTAGTTCGCGCATGAGTAGGTCAAGAACGTAGGGCTCAATGGTGTCTTCAACTTCTAGGCGAACTGGCGGTCCGAAGCGGCGGCGGGTGAGCTCGCGTTCGAGGGCGTCCAGCAGGTTTTCGGCGTCGTCTTCCTCCACTTCCACGTCTTCGTTGCGAGTAACCCGGAAGCTGTGGTGTTGGAGGATGTCCATGCCGGGAAAAAGATCGTGCAAGTGGGCAGCAATGACATCTTCAAGCGGAACAAAGCGGTTCGGACTCACCGGTAGGAAGCGTGGCAGGAGCAGAGGAACCTTCACACGCGCGAAGAGTTCAGTCTCCGAGGCGGGATTGCGAACGACAACTGCCAAGTTAAGTGAAAGACCCGAGATGTAGGGGAAGGGGTGAGCCGGGTCAACAGCAAGGGGAGTCAGGACGGGAAAGATTTCAGTCCGAAAGAGTTCAGTGGTCGCATCCGCTTCATCAATGGTCAGGTCGGCCCATCGTGGAATTTCAATTCCTTCGTCGAGCAGTCCAGCGATCACTTGATGGTGGAAGCAATCTGATTGACGGTCCACGAGTTTGCGGGTTTGATCCAAGATGTTGCCAAGCACTGCGCGCGGTTGTTGCCCGCTGGCGGACTTGACCGCAATGCCGGTAGCCATGCGCCGCTTGAGGCCGGCCACTCGCACCATAAAGAATTCATCAAGGTTGCTCGAAAAGATGGCGAGGAATCGCGCTCGTTCTAACAGTGGAATGGTCGGGTCTTCAGCCAATTCCAGGACGCGCTCGTTAAAGGCCAGCCAGGAACTCTCGCGGCCAAGAAACCGTTCCGCAGGCAGGGGTGTGACCTCGGTAGAAGCCTGGGATCCGGTGGTGGTCACCCCTCTATGGTGCCCGATAGGTGAGGGGCGCGAAACATCACGTCGGTGTCCCAGTGGGTAAAGCCCAGGGATTCATAGAGTTTGTGGGCGAAATGGTTGTCGGCTTCGACGTACAGCATCGCCTCGGGCAGTCCCAGGCTGCGCAGGTACCGCAGCCCGATCAGTGCCAGTGCGCGTCCAAGTCCATGCCCGGCGACGTCTGGCAATACCCCGATCACATAAA
>CAMCVY010000127.1 GCA_945881995.1 Bifidobacterium breve
GGCAAGAGCTGCCGAAGTTGCAATAGCATCAGACCCATGCAAAGCATCGTCAACAACGTGGATTGCGTCATCGGCGCCCATCGATAGCGCCTTACGAATCGTCTCGCCGGCCTTTTCAGGACCCATGCACAAAATCGTCACTTGGCCACCGTGAGCTTCCTGCAAGCGCAGCGCTTCTTCAATGCCGTACTCGTCGAGTTCATTCATGACCGGATCGGCAGATGCACGGTCGAGAGTCTTGTCCGCTTCGTTGAGCTTCTTCTCTGCCCAACTGTCGGGAACCTGCTTGACACAAACGACGATGTTCAGTGGCATGGAGCCAACCTCATTTTCGTGATGGAACTGGATCGTGGTGATAAAGCGGGATAGTGCTGATCGGGCTGTCTGCTCCTATATTACCCGTGAGTAACGCAGGGCGCCCCTGGGGCCTACCGGTGCAGGAACCGCGCCTTACCTGGGCCTGACTCCACGAAGGTCCGCATCCCGATCACTCGGTCTTCGGTGCCAAACAATCCGGCAAAGGCCTGCTCTTCGATGGCTATTCCGCCGTCAATGTCGGTATCTAACCCAGCATCAATGGCCCCCTTGGCCGCCTGCACGGCCAACGCTGGGCGTGTGGCCAGTTCGGCAGCCAATGCCAAAGCCGTGCTGACGACTGCATCGTCGGCCACGACTTGGTTGACCAAGCCCATCGCCAATGCTTCATCAGCCTTAACCGCCCGTCCGGTGAAGATCAGATCTTTAGCTCGGGAAGCACCAATCAAACGAGCAAGGCGCTGGGTCCCACCGGCTCCAGGAATGATGCCCAACAAAATTTCCGGTTGACCAAACTGCGCACTCTCACCGGCGATGCGAAGGTCAGCACAAAGGGCCAATTCACAACCGCCACCCAAGGCATAACCATTAACGGCTGCAATGACCGGACGCGGTGTCGAAGCGATGGCGCTAAAGCAGGCTTGGAGTTCGGCGCCTTCGCGTTGAACATCCTCCAGCGACCAGTCAATCATTTCCTTCACATCGGCGCCGGCGGCAAAGGCGCGCTCATTACCGTGCATGACGATCACGCGCACTGACTCATCGCTTCCCAGAGCCAGGAAGGCTTCGCGCAATTCGATTTGCATTTGGCGGTTGAGCGGATTGAGCTTGGGGCGATCCAAGACCACGGTGGCTACGCCGCTCTCAGCATTGATTGTGACCTTGATGAACTCGCTCATGAACCCTCCGACGCAGACCGACAGCGCCGGGGATACCGGCGCTACGGACTACAGACTAACGAGGGTTAGGAAAGGTCGTTCCACACGAAGCCGGGAGTGACGATGCAGGAGTTGGCTGCACCCAGGCGCTGGAGGCCCAAGCGGTCACCCGTGGAGTAGGCAGCGACGCTACGAGACAGGATCGTGGGGTACATCACCTGGCTGGTCGAGCTCACGTGGTTCAAGCCCACAGCGTGACCGATTTCGTGCATCAACAGTTCGCCACGCGTCGAGCCGGAACCAAAGCCTGGGCGGAACTTGGAGTTCTGTGCGGCGTTGAGCACTACGAAGCCTCGACCACTGACACCGGTCCAAGGAGCCGATCCGGCCTTCCAGTACTTGAAGGCGTAGCCACCAGTGCCGGCCACGTAACCACCTCGTGAGCTACGGCCCAAGAGGGTGGACTTCTTGCCACTAGTGGTTTGGCTGGCCCAGGCCACCACGATTTCAGCGGAGGTTTGGCGGCCGTACCAGGTGCTTGATGAAGTGTTAGTCGGGACTTGACTCGTACCACCAGCGTAACGGAACTTCATGCCGGACACGGCAGATGCGCGAGCAAAGGCGCGCTTTACATCATTGACGGCTGCGAGGCGACGAGCTGCCGTGTTCCCGGCAAGTCCTGCATTGACGCGGTACGTGATGGTTTGGCATGGGTTCCAGCGGGCAATCACTTTGTTGCCGTCAGGAAGAGTTTGGGTAGCGAGCGAGTATTGGCTGGACGTAGCTGAGGCTGACGAGGTCGCCGGTCCTGCTGCGAAGCCAACTGCTGCGGCCACAGCCACGAGCAGAGCGCTCGTTGCCTTGGTTGGCTTTAACATGATGACCTCCTGCGCGGGTCCCTTGTGGCCCACTACGCAAGAAACATCGGCATCGAAAATAGGTGGCTTTAACCAGCACTACGTCTAGTTGCCATCTCACCCATTTGGACTAGCCCTAGGGCTAGAGCCCAGTCCTGAGGCGGATCTAGGGGCTAGAACAGGGCGTTTGACAGTGCCAGGCGCCCGGCGGGAACCGCGGGGTGATCATTGCCCAACAGGTCAAAGAGTTCGACGAGGTGAGTGCGAACTGTTGCGCGCTCCGCGTCATCAGTGCGGAGCACTAGGTCAACCAGAAGCTCAAAGGCTTCATTGGCGCGCGCATGAAGAACCAAGACATCAGCGGCCACTAAGTGAGCGTCAATATCCTGAGGACTGTGCACAGCCGCGTTGAGCGCAGCAGTCAATTCAATTCCCTGCGTTCGCTGCATGAGTTTGACCGTGGCTAAGCCCGCTTTTCCATCGACATGAAAAGGCTCGCGCTGCAAGAGCGCTTCATACGCCGTCACCGCGGCGGATAAGTCACCACTATCAATTGCATTAGCCGCATCATCGAGCTCTGGATCAGTGATGACGACTTCTTGTTCCACCTCTTCGGTGGCTTCCGGGATCACACCTCCGGTGATCTGCCCGTTCACACCCGCCTCGGCAGCGACCGTCAAGAGTTGTTCGAGTACTTGCCGGATCTGCTCCTCTGGCAAAACGCCCTGGAAGAGGGGAAGCGGCTGTCCGGCCACGATGGCAAACAACGCAGGGATCCCCTGCACGCCAAAGGCTTGCCCAATGCGCGACTGCTGGTCGACATCAACCTTGGCCAAGAGCCATCGGCCATCGGCTTCGGCCACCAACTTTTCCAAGATGGGGCTGAGCTGCTTGCAGGGCTCACACCAGGTCGCCCAGAAATCAATAACCACAGGCACCACGTGAGAGCGTTCGGCTACGTCGACCGCAAACGTGTCCTCAGTTGCAGCAAATATCAGCGGCACCTGTACCCCGGCTTCGCGATCCTGTTCTACGTGTTGTTGCGCCTTGGCTTGCGCTTCACGGGCTGCCGCGAGCGCACCAAGGTCGACCACGCCACGGGTATCAAACCCGCCGGGTTGATTACTCACGCACAGCTCCCGATATCGAAGAAATTAGGCAGACGGAACTTTGATGATCAAGGCATCGCCCTGACCGCCACCACCGCACAGCGCAGCGGCGCCGACTCCGCCACCGCGTCGACCGAGCTCGAGCGCAAGAGTAAGCACAATGCGGGCGCCAGACATTCCGATCGGGTGACCCAAAGCGATTGCTCCACCATTGACGTTGACCTTGTCTTGACTAATTCCCAATTGCTTGGCCGAAACGACACCAACGGCGGCAAACGCTTCATTAATCTCCACCAGGTCCAAGTCCGCGGGAGTCATGCCTTCACGCGCAAGCGCCTTTTCAATCGCGCGCGCGGGTTGCTCGTGCAACGAAGGATCCGGCCCTGCCACGACACCATGCGCACCGATCTCGGCGATCCAACTCAGTCCCAGTTCCTCCGCCTTGTCCTTGCTCATCACCACTACCGCGCAGCCACCATCGCTGATCTGCGAGGCGCTACCGGCCGTAATCGTGCCTTCCTTAGCAAAGGCAGGACGCAGCTTGCCCAGGGATTCAACCGTCGTGTCGGCACGAACACCCTCGTCGGTGGTGAATTCGATGGGGTCGCCCTTGCGCTGGGGCAGGCTCACGGGAACGATTTCAGCATCGAAAAGGCCAGCCGCGATGGCTGCTGCAGCTCGCTGGTGCGACTGTGCCGAGAATTCATCCTGCTCTTCACGGGTGAGGTCATAACGCTCGTTGTAGTTTTCTGTGGAAATGCCCATCCCCAACTGATCAAACGCGCAAAACAAGCCGTCATCAGCCATGGTGTCCTGCATCTTCCAGTCCCCGTACTTCACACCCTCGCGAGATCCGCGCAGGTAGTGCGGTGCATTGGTCATGGATTCCATGCCACCAGCAACGACGATGTCAAATTCACCCGCACGAATGAGCTGGTCAGCAAGGGCGATGGCGTCAATGCCACTGAGGCACACCTTGTTCAAGGTGAACGAGGGAACGCTCATGGGTAGACCAGCAGCGATGCCCGCCTGCCGCGCTGGGTTTTGTCCCGCACCGGCCTGGAGAACATGCCCCATGATCACGTAGTCAACCTGCTCCGGACTCACGCCGGCCTTGTCCAATGCGCCACGGATAGCCACGCCACCCAGATCTGCCGCGCTCATGCCCTTGAGGGAACCCAGGAGGCGCCCCATAGGCGTACGAGCTCCAGCAACGATGACAGATGCAGACATTGAGGGACCTCCTGGTAACGGTTGCACTCTGAGCCTGACACCATACCTACATGATCCTTCGCATTGATCACGTCGGTATTGCCGTCCCTGACTTGGACGAGGCCATCGAGTTCTACACCAACACCTTGGGGCTGATCTGCGCCCACACCGAGGAAAACACTGAGCAAGGCGTGCGGGAAGCGATGTTGGCTGGGCCCGAGGGCGGTGCGATGGTTCAGCTGCTTGCCCCTCTTCACCCAGACTCCCCCATTGGCAAGTTCTTGGACCGCAGTGGCCCGGGGATTCAACAAATGGCGTACACCGTCGATGACATTGATGCCACGTCTGCCGACCTTCGCGCCAAGGGCGTTCGCTTGCTGTACGACGAAGCCAAGGTCGGCACGGCGGG
>CAMCVY010000128.1 GCA_945881995.1 Bifidobacterium breve
GTGGTGGCAACGTCATCCCACGGGTCCAGGGGAAATTCATCCCGTTGAGCAGGCTAGAAATGCCAAATATTTGATGAATGAGTACCTGCTCAACAATGCAGGCATTCCCAGGAATGTATTCAAGGGGCACTTTGTGTTGTTTCTTGACACCGCGGATACAGCTCGCTTGCGCACTCCGGAGATTTTGCCTGAATTGACATTGACCAAGAATGACATGAATTCATTGGCTTACCGCATCGAGTACGCGATGAGGAATTTTACTGACGACGTAGGCGCGATTCCGGACGAGGAATGGGTAGCCAACGCCGGCAAGGTTCTAGTGGGTGCATTTAATTTCCGCGAGAAGGTTGCAGCACTGCGCGCAGCAAACGATGATCAGGTGGAGCGGCTGACACGTACCGAAGCGCGAGCTTTACGAGCAATGCGGGAAGTTCGGCGCTTCCAGGTGGTGGGTGGTCCTGGTAGCGGAAAAACCTGGGCCGCCCTACATCAAGTTAAATTCCTCGCAGAAGCAGGCGAATCCGTCGGACTGTTGTGCTTTAACCGCGGACTGAGGGAATGGCTAAGCAAAGAAGTCGCAACGTGGCCCACTGAAGTTGGTGAGCGAGTGACGGTGGAGCACATCCACTCACTGGGACGGTCATGGGGTGTGGAAATTCCTGAGGCGCCCGATACTGACTTCTGGGATCGGGAGTTCTTCCAATCCTTTAGCGCCGTTATCAAGGAGCGCCCGATAGCGCTGAAGTTTGACTCGCTAGTGATCGATGAAGCACAGGATTTTGACCCCCAATGGGTTCGGACCCTGCTGGGGACACTGCGTGATCAGGAAAAGGGTGGCCTTTTTTTCTTCGGCGACGAAGATCAAGGGGTATTTGGTCGGGATGGCGAACTTGATCTGGGCTTACCTCGGTTCCTGTTGGACGCAAATGTTCGAAACACTCGGCAGATTGCTGAATTTGTTCGTTCGGTGGTGGCCAAGCCCATGGAAGCGGAAGGAATTGATGGACCGCCCGTGAAGTTTGTGCAATGTGGTCCTGAGGAAGACATGGAGCAAATCGCCGAACATGAGGTGTTCAAGTTCTTGGACGAGGGATTTGATGGCGGAGACGTTGTCCTTTTGACGACGAAGAGTCAGCACCACATGCAGCGCGATCTGAAAGCCCGAGAAGGGGCTGACGGGTATTGGGATGCATTTTGGAGCAAGGATGAGCACTTCTATTGCACGGTTGGTGGCTTTAAGGGTTTAGACCGACCAATTGTTGTTCTAGCTGTTAACGGGTTTCACGATGAAGAAACTGCTCGTGACTTTCTCTATGTTGGGATGTCGCGAGCACGCGATCAGTTAGTCATCGTCGGAGATTTCGACGAACTCGCTGCAGTCGGCGGCAAAGAGTTCGCCAAGCGTTTGACTAAAGCTCGAACAGAAAGTTAAGGACTGACCGGTGTGGCCGGGCCCTTCCATCCTGGGTGGAATGGCGTGTAGGGATCTGTCGTGTAGTCATCACTGACGTAACCAGTGCAGCGCGGAATCTTGGTCCCCTGGCTTCGTTCAGCGAAGTCATGGGGGCTGGACTTGGCCCAGGGGGCGGGGTAGTGCATTCCCGTAGTCGCGGAAACGCAAGCAATGACCTGGAGTAGGACGAAGATCGCGAAGTTTTGGTACAGCGCCAGGTAAATCAAAGTGATGACCAGGTTGGGGATGTGACAACCCAAGGCTTTGACCTTTTGCGTCAGGGCGGTGTCGTGTTCTGGGGCGATGTAGTGATCCCAATAGATCCCGTGGAAGTTTGGTTGCCAGATACCCATCAGGCTCCAGGCGATCACCCACGCCAGCACAGGCTTGTTTACCCATGACGCATCAATACCGGAGACTGCGTTAGTGGCAATGAGCCAGGTGGCAAGAAACAGCTGACCGCTACTGCTACCCCACAAAATGCCAAAGACGATGGCAGACCCGTTGTACTTCGGACGATTGAACCGAACGGTAAAGCGAACCCACAGCACGCTGTAGGCCATAAAGATGAAGCCGAAGCACAGCGCGGTGTAGGCAATCCACGAAGAGTTGTCGAGATTGGCTTGAGTCCACAGCGGTGAGGTGAGAATTTTCTCTAGGCCGCCGCTGAAGTAGGAAAGCAACCAACAGATGGAGAAATAAATTCCACCGCGAATCCAGGCGGGAGTGGCTGAGAACGCGGTCCACGGCATGTAACGACCGGCCTTGAAATACAGGCCCAGGAGGACAACCAGAATCACTGCGCTAGCAATGGCGATCGGTTGAACAAGAAAATCAAACATGGTGTCCTATTCCCTAGCCGTGAAGGTTTCTTCATCGTGCCAAAGCCCTAGGCATTCGGCGCGTTGAATGGCCGGCGAGGCGTGAGCGTGTGTCTTAACTGTCAAAGGTGGTGGACAACCTTAGGCACGCGGTCATACGGTCGTTGCACACGACCACAGTGGTCGGATTGTGCGTAATTTAGGGAGTCACCGATGTCTTCGGCGCTGACAGATATCACACCAATCGCAGGCAAAACGTACGAAGGATTTACGGCTCGACCGATGACCGGGTCATTTGGTGCTCTGATCAGCGGAGTGCAAGTTGCTGACGCCATTGACAACGCTGAACTCTTTTCCCAGTTGCATGCTGCATGGATTGATTACCAAGCTTTGTTCTTTCGTGACCAAGAATTAACGCCAGCGCAGCACCTAGCGTTGGGTAAGCGCTTCGGCGAAGTGCAAACCGAGGGGTACGCGCCAAGCCTTGATGAGCACCCAGGCGTCTGGGTGCAGGAATACCCCGACATGTATCAAGGCCCAGTCAGCGACATCAACTGGCATGCCGACAGTTCGTTCCGGGAAAACCCCACCCGCGGTTCATTGCTCTATGCACTTGATGTTCCTGTCGCTGCTGGCGACACGGTCTGGGCGGATGCGTACGCCGCTTACGAAGCGCTAAGTGATTCGTGGAAGTCGTTCATCGATCCGTTGACCGCAATTCACGATGTGGCAACTAAGGGATTGCACAGCATGCTCGACTCCATGGGTGGTGGCGTTATTGCGATGCGCGCAGCCTTGCCGCCCACGGAGCAGCCTGTTGTGGCCACTCATCCCGAATCAGGCCGCAAGATGTTGTTCGTCTCTGAGCTCATGACGCGTGAAATTGTAGGAATGACCGAGCGCGAAAGCCGAGCCGTCCTGGACTTCTTGTTCGCCCACCAGACCCGCCCTGAGTTCCAATGCCGTTGGCATTGGGAGCCCAATTCGCTGGTCCTGTGGGACAACTACGCAACGATCCACCGCGGAATCTTTGACTTTGGCATGACCCACCGCCTGATGCACCGAGTGTCTTTCCATGATGGCTGGCGACCGTCCGCCTAATTCAGGGCAAAAGTTAAGGGGCCACGAGCACGCTCGTGGCCCCTTAACTGTGGAATGACTATGCAGCAGGAATCAGTACCGTGTCGATGACGTAAACGCGAGCGTTAGCCGTCTTGACGTTTCCACAGACAATGTTGGAGACGTTGCCAGGAGTCGTGGTGGTGACAGTGAAGGTCTGTCCCGAACCGGCAATGGTGATGGGTGCCCCATTAAGGGTGGGGAACTGTCCAACCAACTTGTCCGGCGTGATATCAGAAGCAACCACGTGGTACTTCAATACGTTGGCAAGTAGGCCCGTGGGATCGGCTTGAAGTGCCGCCACCGTTGCTGCATCAACCTTGGCAAACGCATCGTTAGTGGGTGCGAAGATCGTGATGTTCGGGGTGGTGTTCAGGGTTTGACCCAATCCGGCTGCTCCAACAAAACTCACGAGAGTCGAGAGAGCAGGAATCTTGCCGGCGGCATCAGCTGCAGGGACAGTGGGTGCAGCGGCTGCAACATCAGCAGGAATTGCTGAGCAGGCAGGACCAAACGGTCCTGAGGCCACAGCCGCATTCGTCGTTGGTGGAGCGGAAGGGGCGGGTGCTGGATCACTCGAGCTGCATGCAGTGAGAGCAAGGGCGACTGAAACGATGCTGGCGGCCACCAGCAGGGTTCGAGTGGACTTCATGTAACGGCTCCTAGGGGTAAATTAATGGTGGAAGAAGCGTGGCACAGGTGGTTCAAGCCCGCACTTTGACGCCTGAATCACGCCTAATCTGAGCGGATTGAGTGGAAAAAGTCAGGAGTGGCCCGTGCGCGTTTAGGCGGTGGCATCGCCCGGTGTGGGTCAGACTGAGCGAACCTGCCAGCAAAGGACACCATGACTGCAAGTACACCCGTTGAGGGAAGTTCCGCCATTCCTAGCGAACCTGGAGTAGCCGCTTCCAGCCATGAGGCACCTGTCCCCGGGCGGTGGATCGCGCTGGCTGTTCTGGCTCTCGCGCAGTTTGTACTCGTCTTGGACTCAACGGTCGTCAATGTTGCCTTACCTTCGATTCAGCGCGAATTTGATTTGCCGGAAGCTCGGCTCGCGTGGATCGTCAACGGGTATGGCTTAGCGTTCGGTGGCTTGTTATTGCTCGGTGGAAGTTTGGGTGACCTTTACGGCCGACGCAAACTCTTCATGCTCGGTATTGGTGTGTTCAGCGGCGCATCATTGATCGCCGGTTTGGCGTGGAACGCCGACATCATCATCGCCATGCGCTTCTTGCAAGGTGCCGGTGCTGCGATGGCTGCGCCAGCGGCACTGTCTTCCATCACGCGCATCTTTACGATCCCTAAGGAGCGAACCAAAGCACTGGGCACGTGGGGGGGTATTAGCGCACTGGGTGGA
>CAMCVY010000129.1 GCA_945881995.1 Bifidobacterium breve
CGTGAAGGGGTAATCAGCGATCTTTGGCTTAGCCGCCGACAGCGCGCCAATCACACTGGACTTGCCCGCACTGGGATAGCCGACCAATGCCACATCGGCAATGGACTTCAGTTCCAAAACCACATCACAGGACTCGCCTGGCTCACCCAGCAGGGCAAAGCCGGGAGCCTTGCGTCGTTGCGAAGCAAGGGATGCGTTACCCAACCCACCACGACCACCACTGGCGACCACATACCGCGCGCCAGGACCGACCAGGTCCGCTAATTGGTTGCCATCAACGTCAAAAACCACCGTGCCGTCAGGAACTGGCAGGACAAGATCATCGCCTTCTGCACCATTGCGATGGCTTCCATGACCGGCCTTACCCGATGTGGCTGCGCGGTGCGGAGAACGGTGGTAATCGAGCAAGGTGGGTTCGCTTTGGTCGACCACGAGGACGACATCGCCACCGTTGCCACCGTTGCCACCGTCTGGACCACCCAACGGCTTGAACTTCTCGCGGTGTACTGAAGCGCATCCGTGGCCACCATTACCGGCTGCAACGTGCAGGACGACGCGATCAACGAAGCTCGCCATCGCACTCTCCTGACTGGGCTGCTGTACGCGGATTCAATGGGAAGGGATAAAAAGAGCGGGCTCAGTCGTCATCCGACCGGCCCGCTCTTCATCAAATTCTGAGTGGAGATCTGTAATTACTCCGCCGGAACGATGTTGACGACTCGGCGACCACGACGGGTTCCGAATTCAACGGCGCCTGGCTGCAACGCAAACAACGTGTCGTCGCCACCACGGCCAACGTTCAAGCCTGGGTGAAAGTGGGTGCCACGCTGGCGCACGATGATCTCGCCTGCGTTCACCAGCTGTCCACCGAAGCGCTTAACGCCCAAGCGCTGCGCGTTGGAGTCGCGACCGTTGCGCGTGGATGACGCGCCCTTTTTGTGAGCCATGGTTACACCTACTTCGTCTCAATACCGGTGACGCGGATCTGGGTCAGCTTGGAACGGTGACCCATGCGGCGGCGGTATCCGGTCTTGTTCTTGTACTTCAAGATGTCGATTTTGGGGCCCTTGGTCTGGTCAAGGACTTCAGCGGTAACGCTGACCTTGGCCAAAGCAGCAGCCTCGGAGGTAATCGTGGTGCCATCGACGATAAGCAGAGCCTTCAGCTCAACAGTTGAGCCAGACTTAGCCTGCAAACGGTCAACCTCAAGAACGTCGCCAACAGCGACCTTTTCTTGACGGCCTCCGGCGCGGACAATCGCGTACACCGCGGAACTCCTTAGCTTGGGGTGGTGAGTGAGCCAACATGATCGGCTCGCTCATCAGGCGCGGACCCCCGCGCACAGGTGTTAAGGGTACGCGTTGCCTGATGAAGCGTGCCGAGCAGGGTCAGGTGACCGGAATCGAGGGGTCACCGGCTGGCTTGGTGGCCACCCGACGCTTGCGCCCACGGGGGCTGGCCTCAAGAACGGGTGCTGCCTCAACCGGCGTTGCCACTGGGGCTGATTGAGCAGAACTGTCCACCTCTGCCGCTGCAGGCGAATCCACCGCGGTGGACTCGCTCCCCTGCACTGAGACTGAGTCGGAATCCGAGGCTGACGCCTCAGAGATGTCGGAGGAATCACCGGTAGAGCTAGATGCCGACAAGCGCTTGGATGCTGCGGCGACCTTGGCGACGTCCTTGGACGCATCCTTGTGCTTAACCACTGGCGGAAGGGCTACACGCTTTTCAGCGATGGGCTCCATCGAGACGTTGATGCCACGACCATTGCAGTGATCACACGTAGTGGAGAAGACCTCAATCAAGCCCTGTCCAATGCGCTTACGCGTCATCTGGACCAGACCAAGTGAGGTGACTTCAGCAACTTGATGCTTGGTTCGGTCGCGGCCAAGGCACTCAAGCAAACGACGCAAAACTTGGTCACGGTTGCTTTCCAGCACCATGTCAATGAAGTCCACAACGATGATTCCACCGATGTCGCGCAGGCGGAGCTGGCGAACAATTTCCTCAGCCGCTTCCAAGTTGTTGGCTGTGACGGTTTCTTCGAGGTTTCCACCTTGGCCGGTGAAACGACCAGTGTTGACGTCAACGACGGTCATGGCTTCGGTGCGGTCAATGACCAACGAGCCACCCGATGGCAGATACACCTTGCGGTCAAGGGCCTTAACCAACTGCTCGTCGACCCGGAATTCGGTCCAGACATCCTTCGAGCCAGTCCACTTCTCCAGTCGATCGCGCAAGTCAGGGGCAACAGAGGCGACATAGTCATCCACAACCTGCCAAGCGTCGCTTCCGCTGATGACGACCTTCTTGAAATCCTCATTGAAGATGTCGCGGATCACGCGAACGGTCATGTCGGGCTCGCCATACAAAAGGCTAGGAGGCGAAGCAGTCTTAGCCTTTTCCTGCACTTCTTCCCACTGAACCGACAAGCGCTCTACGTCGCGAGCCAATTCCTCTTCGCTCGCACCTTCTGCGGCGGTACGAACGATGACGCCGGCGTTCTCAGGAACAACGCGCTTGAGCGTGCTCTTCAGGCGTGAGCGTTCGGTGTCAGGAAGCTTGCGGCTAATGCCGGTCATCGAACCATCGGGAACGTAGACCAAGTAGCGACCCGGCAGCGAAATCTGACTTGTCAGTCGTGCACCCTTTTGACCCACCGGGTCCTTGGTGACCTGAACCAAGACTGGATCGCCTGACTTCAAGGCAAATTCAATGCGCTTGGGTTGACCATCGAGTCCGGCAGCATCCCAGTTGACTTCTCCGGCATACAGCACGGCGTTACGGCCGCGGCCGATGTCAACGAATGCGGCTTCCATCGAAGGCAGAACGTTTTGAACACGTCCTAAGAAGACATTGCCCACCATTGAGCCGTGCTCTTCGCGAGTGACGTGGTGCTCAACCAATACGCCGTCTTCCAAAACTGCAATCTGAGTGCGGTCTTCAACCTGGCGAACCACCATGATGCGTTCCACGGCTTCACGGCGTGCCAAAAATTCGGACTCAGTAAGTACTGGCGGGCGTCGACGACCGGCTTCGCGACCTTCGCGTCGACGTTGACGCTTGGCCTCGATGCGCACCGATCCCTTGTCGGAATCGGAATCGGAATCAGACTTGGGCTTGGCCTTGGCGCGCGGAGTACGAACGCGCACCACGGTGTTGGGCGGGTCATCAGGACTCGGCTCGACACCATCAGCACTCGAGCGGCGCCGGCGCCGGCGAACCGTGCCATCGGCTTCGTCTGCATCCGTGCCATCGGTAGAAGATGACGAAGCTTCATCGGACTCGGTGCCCTCGGCGCCGTCCGCGCCCTCTGCACCACGACCGCGACGGCCACGACCACCGCGACGGCGGCGGCGACGTGGACCGTCTTCGTCACCTTCCGCATCATCGTCTGCGCTGGGCGCTGGTGTAGCAACGACTTCGTCATCAGCCTTGGCAGGAGTGCGCTTGCGGGTACGCGGGGCAGCTGTCGTGGGTGGGGGCTGGAACAAGACCGCCGGGATCGCGGGGGAAGCTGCGCTGGCGTCGCTAGAAGTGTCTGCTTCAGCCGATGCGGAGGCCTTCTTTGCGGAGGCCTTCTTTGCCGTCTTCTTGGCAACAGCGGTGTCAGCTACACCTTCGTCGGAAGCCGTGGCCTTTTTGGTTGCAGCCTTCTTCACGGGCGCCTTTTTGGCGGTGGCTTTTTTAGCCGCAACCTTTTCGGGCGCCGCTGACGCGGTGTCAGATTCGTCGGTGGCGACGACCTTCTTGGTGATCGTCCTTTTCGGTGGTGCCTTCTTTGAGGCAGCAACTACATGTTTGCGGGTGGGGGTGCCGGTAATTTCACCAGCACCGGTCGGCTCGTTGTCGAGCATCCGGGCGGGTCTCCTGTCATGCCTCGCTACGAATCGTTGTCCGCTCTTAACTGCGGTAACGCCGATCGCCGCGAGGGCGATTAGTCCCTGGTCCTTCGTTGAAGGCCAGGGGAAGCCAATGGGTTCCTTCGCCAGCGTTAGCTGGTGGAGGTGATGACATCGCGATCGCGATCAAGGGGATCGGCGATCACTGCGGTTTGAGTGTCAAGCGGACCCTGCGCCAACCTCGTCACCCGTGGGGGGTTCGAGGGCGTCAGGCCCGAAATCTCGCGCAAACCATAAAGAACGTCATCGGGTCGCACCGCCGGAGTGGTGTGGCGTACGACTGCTTTGATTATGGCACAACCCGCCGGTATCGCGCCCACGGCACGCTCAGCCACCTGCCAATCAGGGGAACCGGCCAGTACTGGCCCCAATGTCACGACGGCACTGCGGGCATCGAAATG
Source organism: Bifidobacterium breve (assembly GCA_945881995.1). GTDB lineage: Bacteria > Actinomycetota > Actinomycetes > UBA12327 > UBA12327 > AcAMD-2. Next base: position 4,304 of record CAMCVY010000129.1, read on the forward strand.
GCGCATCCCGTTCTTCGTCATGCGCTGCACCTGGACCTCGTCGGCCGCCAAGAAAGCCGCCACGGCGGCATCAACTGCTGCTGGGTCAGACCCAGGAAACTCAATCAACCACGCCGAAGCCTCAAGTCGGTCGGCTAATGAGCCTTCCTTGACTTCAACAACTTCCACAACATCAAATCCGGTGGGCAACGACTCGTCGAGAACCGCGGCCAATTGCTTAACGTCACAACGCATGGCCAGGCCAATTTCCACATACTCGGCTTCACTGGCTACGCCCGTCGGCGCAGCGTTGGCATACGAGACCTTGGGGTGCGGATTAAAACCTGCGCTAAAAGCAACGGGGATATTCCCGCGACGAATCGCGCGTTCGAACGCGCGCTGAAAATCTCGGTGCGA
>CAMCVY010000130.1 GCA_945881995.1 Bifidobacterium breve
ACAGGCCAATGCATTCAAAAACCTGTGCGCCTCGGTAGGAAGCAACCGTGGAAATGCCCATCTTGGACATGACCTTGAGTAATCCCTTGCCCAAAGACTTGACTAGGTTCGCCACGGCCTTGTCCGGATCAATGTCGATCACACCTCGGCGGGCAAGGTCCTCAACGGTTTCCATGGCGAGGTTGGGGTTCACCGCAGCAGCGCCATAGCCAACGAGCATGGCAACGTGGTGCACTTCGCGAATGTCTCCGGCCTCAACAACAAGCCCCACCTGCGTCCGAGTCTTCTCGCGAACCAAGTGATGGTGGACCGCTGCCGTCAGAAGCAAAGAAGGAATCGGTGCGAGTTCGCGATCTGAATCACGATCAGACAACACGATGAAGCGCACACCATCAGCAATGGCTTGACTCACTTGCGTACAGATTTCATCCAGACGATCAGCGAGAGCCTGTCCCCCACCATCCACGCCGTACAGCCCACTAATGCGCATGGCAGCAAAACCGGGCAGGTTGCCGTCCTTGTTGACGTGCAAAATTTTGGCCACTTCATCGTTGTTGATCACTGGGAACGGCAAGATGATGCGACGGCATGACGATGCAGAAGCCTCAAGGAGGTTGCCCTCAGGCCCCAGCTGGCTTCCCAGCGCAGTCACCAGCTCTTCACGGATGGCATCCAGCGGCGGGTTGGTGACCTGAGCAAAGAGCTGGCTGAAGTAATCAAAGAGCAGCCGAGGACGCTCAGAAAGCGCAGCAATCGGGGTGTCCGTTCCCATGGATCCCAACGGCTCACCACCGGTCAGCGCCATCGGCGTGAGGATGATGCGTAATTCCTCGTCGGTATAACCAAACATTTGCTGGCGGCGCGACACCGACTCGTGGGTGTACACGATGTGCTCACGATCAGGAAGGTCTTCAAGCTTCAAATGGCCGGCATGCAGCCAATCTTGATACGGAAGCTCGTTAGCCAACGACGACTTGATCTCATCGTCTTCGACAATGCGGTGCTCAACAGTGTCGACCAAGAACATGCGTCCGGGCTGCAAGCGACCCTTGCGAACAACGCGGGCTGGGTCAATAGACAGCACTCCGGCTTCACTGGCCAAGACCACGAGCCCATCGTCGGTAACCCAGAAGCGACCAGGACGCAGCCCATTGCGGTCAAGGACTGCCCCGATAACTGATCCGTCGGTGAACGCGACGTTGGCCGGTCCATCCCACGGCTCCATCATCGAAGCGTTGTACTGATAGAACGCTCGTCGACCAGCATCCATCGTGGCGTGGTTTTCCCAGGCTTCCGGAATCATCATCAACACCGAATGCGGGAGCGACCGCCCGCCCAAGTGCAGAAGTTCCAATACTTCGTCAAAGGACGCAGAGTCCGAGCCACCATCGGTGCAGATGGGAAAGAGTCGGGACAAGTCGCCCGGAATGACGTCACTGCGCAGGTTGGCTTCGCGAGCGCGCATCCAGTTGCGGTTGCCGTTTACCGTATTGATTTCACCGTTGTGCGCGATCAGGCGGTACGGGTGAGCCAACGGCCACGAGGGGAAGGTGTTGGTCGAAAAGCGCGAGTGCACCAAACCCAATGCCGACTTCATGCGTGAATCGGACAGGTCGGGGAAGAATGGTTCGAGTTGAGAGGTGGTCAACATTCCCTTGTAGACCACCGTGCGGGCCGACAAGCTCGCGAAGTAGACCCCTACTTCACGCTCAGCGCGCTTGCGCAAGCAAAAGGCCAAGCGATCGAGTTCAATGCCACTGCGACCACCTTGTGCATCAGCAACGAACAATTGCGAAAAGCGTGGCTGGGATGCAGCGGCAGCGGCACCCACCAGTCCTTCGGTAACCGGAACCTCACGCCAGCCCAGAACCTGGAGGCCTTCAAGCTCGGCTAGCCGAGCAATCGCGGCTTTTCCTGCTTCTTGCTGGGCATCATCGTTTTCAAAAAAAGCCATACCGACCGCGTAGCTACCCGCGGTGGGCAAGTCAAAGGTCACAACGGCCCGCAAAAACTCATCAGGAACCTGAATCAAGATCCCCGCGCCGTCGCCCGAATCGGGGTCTGAACCGCTGGCACCACGGTGGTCAAGGTTGACCAAAACGGTGATGGCTTGCTCGACGATGGCGCGCGTGGCTTCACCGCTGAGATTGGCTACTAGACCGACACCACAAGCATCATGCTCGTCCGTGCCGGTATAGAGCCCCTGCGGGGAAGGAAAAGGCGAAACCATGATGGCCTCTCGTCGTGGTACTCCAAAGGGAGCCAAGGGACGACGCTGGCCCGAAGCAGGATGCCAATCTACCACGGCCTAGCCCGAGGTCTACCCGATCCCAGAACCCACCAAACTGCCCAAGAAGTAGGTCACCACGCCTGCGGCCACGCCGATACTGGCTTGCCTGAGCCCGCTGTACCACCAACTACGCGTGGTGACGCGGGAAACCGCGGCTCCACAGGCAAACAAGGCCAGAACAGCGAGGATCTGGGAGAGAGCCAAAACGTTTGAGGTCAGGCCCAGCAGGTACGGCAGTAGCGGAATGATCGCACCGACAGCAAACGAGCCAAACGATGAGAACGCCGCCACCCATGCCGAGGGCAAATCGTTGGGGTTGATGCCAATTTCATCGCGAGTGTGAATATCTAGTGCTACCTCAAAGTCAGCGCTAATGGCGGTGGCAAATTCGGTAGCCAAGGGCCGTGGTACCCCTCGCGACACGTAGGACTCGATCAACTCAGCAAGCTCAGCTTCGGGGCGATTAAGCAGCTCCAGGCGCTCTGACTCGATTTCCGCCAGCGCAGATTCGACTTGTGACTTCACCGAAACGTATTCACCGGCCGCCATAGAGAAGGCACCTGCTGCCAACCCGGCCAACCCGGCCAAAACAATCGTTGAGCGTGGCGCTCCACCACCGGCAACACCGGCCATTAGTGCAGCATTAGAAACCAAACCATCCATCGCGCCGAAGACGGCCGGACGCAGCCATCCGCCAGACACGTTTCGGTGATCATGGTGGATTTCTACCTTACGCGCAACGAGGTCGTCATTCATCTGCGAACTCGCCCTCAACTTCCCTACGACTCATGGATTCTTCGCGGCCAGGCTTTAATCGTCCCACAAGCACGACATAAAGCAAGGCAGCAATCCCGACGAACACCGCGACCCAGACATTCCACCGCAATCCCAGCAATTCCGGTGATGCGTCTATGCGCAAACTCTCGATTGCTCCACGACCCAGGCAATAAATCGCTATATACAGCGCGAATACTCGCCCGTGACCTAGCCGGAATCGACGATCCGCCCACACCACTATTGCAGCGGCCGCTAAGCACCATAAGCATTCGTACAAAAACGTTGGATGAAAGGTCGCGAAATCGGTGTAGCCGTTCGGTCGAAATTCAGCATCAATCTCTAGACCCCAGGGCAACGTTGTGGGCCGACCAAATAACTCTTGGTTAAACCAATTCCCCCATCGTCCGATCGCTTGAGCAACAGCTAAGCCAGGTGCGACAGCGTCCGCGATAGGAGGAAGGATCAGCCCTTTACGACGAGCGCCAATCCAGACACCCACTGAGCCAAAGAGCACTGCCCCCCAGATTCCTAAGCCACCCTCCCAGACTTTAATCGCGCGCGAAGGCTCTCCGTTCGGACCGAAGTACGTACCCCATGAGGTCAAGACGTGATAGAGCCGACCGCCCACGATGCCGAAGGGCACCGCCCAAATGGCCAAGTCTGTGATAACCCCTGCTTGGCCCCCGCGGGCCACGTAGCGCCGATTGCCAATGATGATGGCCGCGAAAATTCCAGCGATAATCGCTAAGGCATAGCCTCGAACCGGAAAGAACCCAAGGTTCCACACTCCCTGCGAAGGGCTAGGAAGGAAAGCCAGCAGGTGACCTGGCTGGCTCACGCTAGATCCTCACTACCCCAGATAGGAATTACTTCGATGCCTTGGCGATAGCTGCCGCAATGGACTCGTTCGAGATCGGACGCTCAAGTTCCTTGCCGTTGATGTACAGCGAGGGAGTGGCCGTGACCGGAACGTTTTCCGATGCACGCTGCACGCCGTTTTGTACCCACTTTTGGTACTTCAATCCGGTCACACAGGTTTGGAAATCCTTAGAAGTAATCCCAGCATCTACACCGAACTGCAAGAGTTGCTGATCGGTGTATCCCGTGCCCTCTCGTGGTGGTTGGTTGGCGTACACGATGTCGTGGTAGGTCAGGTACTTGCCTTCGTCAGCAGCACAGGCTGATGCATTGGCTGAACGAAGGGACGAGTCGTTGTTCAGGCTTCGATCCAGGAAAGACAGCGGGTGATAAACAGCCTTCACTTTCCCTTGGCTCAAGAGCTTGTTTACTCCAGCTGACGTGGCATCTTCGAAGCTCTTGCACGCCGGACATTGAAAGTCTTCATAAAAGTCCAAAACTGGAGTCTTTGCACCGGCAGCCTTCACGTTGAGGTCGGACTGACCACCACCATTGATCGCGCCTGCTCCTACTTCAATGCCAAAGGTGGCCTCATTAGCGCCCTTAGGAAGCGGTCCCACATCCGATGCACTCTTGCTCTGATTGCTAACGGAGACACCAACCAAGACGCCCAAGACAACCACGATGGCAACGGTAGCCCCGCCAAAGATCAACGAACGGCGACGATCA